>QOAX01000096.1 GCA_003972865.1 Verrucomicrobiota bacterium
TGCACGATGACGAGTCCGGCACGCTGCAGGTGATCAACGGCCTGGAGGAATTCCGCGAGCATCTCGGGGGCGACCTGACGATCACGCTGCTCCGTGAGCTTGGCCAGGGTTTCGAGGTGCATGAGATGAATCTCCCGCTGGTGATCGAGTCGATCTACGAGCTGCGCGACCGTCAGGCTGGCCGCGAGCAATCGGTCATTCCCGCCCGGGCCTAACCGCTCTTCACCGTGAAACGCACCGCCGTGCTCAACGTCGTCGGGCTGACACAGCGGCACATTGGCCCGAACACCCCGACAATCGCCAACTTTCTCTCGCTTGGCCAGGCGGCGACCATCGAACCGGCCTTTCCCGCCGTGACCTGCACGGCACAGTCCAACTACCTCACCGGCAAACGGCCAAGCGACCACGGCATCGTCGGCAACGGCTGGTACAACCACGAACTGGCCGAGGTCACGTTCTGGAAACAACCCAACCAGACCGTGCAGGCACCCAAGCTGTGGCACGACCTGCGCTTGGTCAACGGCGACTTCACCTGCGCGGCGATGTTTTGGTGGTTCAACATGTACGCCGACATCGAATGGTCGGCGACGCCCCGTCCGATCTATCCGGCCGATGGCAGCAAGCATTTTGACATTTACACCTGGCCGTACGAATTACGGCCGGCGCTTCAGGCGGAACTGGGCGAGTTTCCCTTCCCCGCGTTCTGGGGCCCGATGGCCGGGCGGCACTCGCCCGCCGGCACGCCGGAGGCGGTCAGCGAATGGATCGGCAACGCGGCCAAGTCGATCGAGCAACAACACCAACCGACGCTAAACCTCGTCTATCTGCCGCACCTCGACTACAATCTGCAGCGCCTTGGTCCGGGGCATCCGGAGATTGCCAACGACCTCCAGCGCATCGATCGGATTGTTGGCGGCTTGATTGAGTTTTTTGAGGGACGCGGCGTGCAGGTCGTGTTGCTCTCCGAGTACGGCATCACGCCAGTCGAGCAACCGATTCATCTCAACCGGCTGTTCCGGGAGCGCGGCTGGCTTGCCATCAAGGAGGAGCTTGGCCTCGAGCGGCTCGACTGCGGCAACAGCCGGGCGTTCGCCGTCGCCGACCACCAAGCGGCTCACGTTTACCTCAACGACACGTCCCTCGAGAACGAAGTCCGCAGTATGCTCGAAGGCACTGACGGCGTGGCGTCGGTCTGGGGCCGGGCGGAGAAACAGGCCAACGGCATCGACCATTCGCGGGCCGGCGATCTCATCGCCACGGCGGCCGAGAACGCCTGGTTTACCTACTACTACTGGCTGGAGGATGCAGTGGCACCGGACTTCGCCCGGTGCGTCGATATCCACCGCAAGCCGGGGTACGACCCGGTGGAGTTGTTCAAGGATCCGACGCGCGGCTCGACGCCCCGGGTGATGTTAAAGCTTCTAAAAAAGAAACTCGGCTTCCGGATGCTGATGGATGTCATCCCGCTGGACGCCTCGCTGGTCAGGGGTTCGCACGGCTGCCGGCCAAGCGACCCGGCCGACTGGCCGATCCTGATTTCAAAATCCGCCGATATCCATTCCAGCACTCCGCTTGATTCAACCGAAGTTTACGGTGTGCTTCGTTCGCACGTCTTGGACAGTTGAATTTGCGCTTGGCCAAGCACAACGGAGATCAGGTCTCGAATGAGTTGCCGCAACCGCAGGACTGCTTGGCATTCGGGTTCCTGATCTTGAAGCCGGCGTCATTAAGACCGTCGTGATAATCCACAACCGCCCCGCGCAGGTAGTCGGCACTGAAGTGGTCCACAAGCACGGTTTCGCCGAAGAACTCCAGCGCATGGTCGTCGTCGCGTTTTTCATCGAACACCATGCCGTACTGAAGGCCGCTGCAGCCGCCCTCCTCGACGAACACACGCAGCGTTTTATCGGCGTTTTCCGGTTCCTTCGACCGGACGATGCCCACCTGCCGGGCGGCATCCTCGGTCACGGTCAGCAATGGTTCGGTTTGTGTTGCCTTACTCATGTTCAACCGCCAAGGAAACTACAGTCGATCATGCCGGCCGTCAACTTGATCAAGCCGGTTTTTTCTCATTTCTTGAAATTCATGCTTGGCTAAGCCAACTTGCTGCGAGAGACAAAGCTATGAGCGAAACCAAACAACCCATCAAGACATTCACTGCCGACTCGCTGCCGGTCCGGATATATGCTTCCGAGGCAGACATGGCTACCGACGTGGCGCACACCGTCCACGATCACCTCGTGAACACACTCGCCACCAAGGGTGAAGCCGCCGCGATCCTGGCCACCGGCAATTCGCAGATTCAGTTCCTGAAAATGCTGGTCGAACTGGGTGGCATAGACTGGAGTAAAATGACGCTGTTCCACATGGACGAGTATCTCGGTGTTGACAAAAATCATTCGGCCTGTTTTCGGCGCTATATGCGTGAGCGCGTGGAGAGCCAGGTGAACCCGAAGGTGTTTCACTATCTTGGCGGTGACGCGCCGGAGCCGATCGCTGAGTGCGAACGCTACGAAGCCCTGCTCAAGGCACAACCGATCGACCTGTGCTGCATGGGTGTCGGAGAAAATGGGCACATAGCATTCAACGATCCGCCGGTGGCCAATTTTGAAGATGAACGCTTGGTGAAGATTGTGGAGTTGGATGTCGCCTGCCGAATGCAACAGGTTAACGAAGGGCATTTCCCCGACCTTGAGGCGGTACCGAAATACGCACTGACGCTGACAGTGCCAGCACTGTGCTCGGCGAAAAAAGTGGTCTGCGTCGCTCCAGAGGCGCGCAAGGCAGAGGCGGTCAAGGCAATGCTGGAAGGTCCGGTGAGCACAGACTGTCCAGCATCCTTTCTGCGAACACAGAGCCAAGCCGGACTGTATGTGGATTCCGACTCCACCCGCTTGCTGGATGGTTTTTAAGCGGAAGGATCACCCGCCAGGAGGAAGTGGCGGACCCGGTGGAATGCCCGGGGGCCTTGGAGGCCCATCCATAACTGCATCCGGCGGCGGAACATCATCCAGTTCCTGTTGAAACGGCAAAGGGGGCATGGGGACGCCCTTGCTTTCTGCCAGATCCTTTTGGTGGATCATTTCCAAGGCTTGGACTGTCGGATCTCCACCTTTCATGGGCGGTGGTGTTGGGTAGGTACGCACACGACTGGGAACGGCATGAGTTTGCCTCGATGCACTCAAGGGATCGCGCGAACCTGTTTGGCTTGACGAACCTCTCGATGAACTTCCACTGGACCGGGAACCGGTGGTGCCCGAACTCCTACCACTAACTGGCCGCGAACCGCTGGACGAGCGTGAGGAGGACTTCGATGAGGTGGATGACCTGGATTTGGACGACCTCGACGGGGCCTTGGCCACGGAGGTCTTGTAGGTGTGCTCATCGTTCTTGAGACTCAATTCGATCGGACTCCCATCCTTGATCAAATTGACTGTGCCCGACTTGGCATCGATGGCGGTAATCTCGATGGACCCCTGTTTGTCGCCCACGGGTATCTGCAGATATTTCGTTTCGGGCGGCTTGGCACTTGAATCAATCAGCGCGAGACACGCTTTCTCCACCCCCTTCAACCGATAAATCCCGGTGAACTTGAGGTCGAGGTTTTTGGGGGGCTCAGGCGGAGCGACCTTTGAGGACGGAGGGGTATCGCTCAGGTCAAAGGCATTGCGCTTGATGATCGTCAGGTACGGGTTCGCGCCGCTCGTCGAATCCTTCGCGGCATACAATCCACCGTGCAACAGGCCGAGCATCCCCAGTATCGGGATCATCCTGTAGATCGAGCCTGCCTTTTTTATCAGCGTCACGGTCGGGTCAAACACCATGGGGCGTAAATGGTTGCGCCCGGCCGGCTTATTAATAGGCCGCCTGGGCACCCTTGACGGTGCGTTTTCGCATCCAAGGCATCATGGAGCGCAGACGGCTTCCCACTTTCTCGATGTTGTGTTTCTCGCCGGCCCTTAGCAGCTTGTTGTACTGCTTGTAGCCGCCCTTGTATTCGCGTACCCATGCCTTGGCAAACTTGCCGTTTTGAATGTTCGCGAGCGCCTCCTTCATGCGCTTCTTCACGCTGGAGTCGATGATCTTCGGCCCCATCTTCACGTCGCCCCACTTGGCTGTCTCGGAAATCGAGAAACGCATGCCGCTGATGCCGGCCTCGTTGATCAAATCCACGATTAGCTTCAATTCGTGCAGGCACTCGAAGTAGGCCATCTCCGGCTGGTAACCGGCCTCGACCAGCACCTCGTAGCCGGCCTGGATCAGTGCGCTCGTTCCACCGCAAAGCACGGTCTGCTCGCCGAACAGGTCGGTCTCGGTTTCCTCCCTGAAGGTAGTCTGGATTACCCCGGCACGTGTGCCGCCGATGCCCTTGGCCCAAGCGAGCGCGATCTTCTTGGCCTGACGGTCGGCGTTCTGATAGATGGCGATGAGGCTGGGCACCCCCTTCCCCTCGACATATTGGCGACGGACAATGTGGCCCGGCCCCTTGGGTGCCACGAGGATCACGTTGATGTCCTTCGGCGGAACAACCGTCTTGAAGTGAATGGCGAAGCCGTGGGAGAAGAGCAACGTCTTGCCCTCGGCCAGGTTCGGCTTGATGTCGTCCCTGTACACTTCCGGCTGACGGGTGTCCGGCACGGCAACGAAAATGACATCCGCCCGCTTCACGGCCTCGGCATTGGAGTACACCTTGAACCCTTTGCTCCTGGCCACCTTGGCCGACTTGCTCCCCTTGTAGAGGCCGATGATGACGTTTACGCCGCTGTCCTTCAGGTTCAGCGCGTGGGCGTGGCCCTGCGAGCCGAAGCCGATCACGGCCATGGTTTTACCCTTGAGGACACTCAGGTCCGCGTCTTTGTCGTGATATACTTTTGCTGCCATGATTTTTTACTGGAAAATTATTTACGGGGCAAGGCGACCTTGCCGGTCCGGGTCAGTTCCTGCACGCCAAAGTTCTCCATCAGCCCAAGAAATTTCTCCAACTTGCTTTCGCTGCCGGTGATCTCGATGGTGACACTCGCCGGCTGCACGTCCACGATCTTGGCGCGGAAAATATCGGTCACCTGCATCACCTCGGCACGGGACCGGGAGTCGACCCCCACCCGCACCAGCACCAACTCGCGATCGACGTACTCGCCGTCGCGGAAATCTTGCACCTCGATCGAGTCCACCAGCTTGTTCAACTGCTGGACAATCTGGTCAAGCGTCGCGTCGTCGCCGCGGGTGACGATCGTCATGCGGGACATGCTCGAGTCGTGCGTGGGCGCAACGTTGAGGGAATCAATGTTGAACCCCCTTCCACTGAACAGCCCCGCTGTGCGCGTCAGCACACCGAACTTGTTCTGGACCAGCACTGAAATGGTGTGTCGCATGATTGCGTGATCGCTTGGCCAAGCGCTTGGCAAAGTACATACCCGCGCGCCAACCAGCGGCAGGAAGCCCGGAAAACCGGGCGGGGAAACTAGGCCAAGGGGAAAACGGGGTCAATTCGTTTTTCCAAAATCGGCCCTGGCATTAGGTGTAGGCCTCCCAGTGGGCGGGTGAAAGCCGCTTGGCATAAGCGCCCTGCACTCGGCGAAGGATTGTCCGGGTTTGTGCGCCTGGCTTTCCGCCTCGGCCTTCAACGCCTCCATTTGCCGGAGCAACTTTTCGTTGCTCTCACGATCCAGTTGCATGATTTGGGAAACAACCTGCTTGACTGCCTCGTCGGCAGCGTGGCGTGAAACCCCTCCGGCGGGGATCGCCTCAAGTTCATCGATCTGTTCCCGGATCAACCCTTTTTCATCCTGAATCTGCTCCACACGGGAAAAATCCCCCTTGTGAAGCGCCTGATTTTCAATGCGGGAAAGCTCCCTCATTGAGTCAAGCAACCCCAGTAATTGCCGCCGTTGGTCCATGAGTCGCATCAACTAGCCGGAAAGGTCCAGTGTGCCGACTTCGCCGGAAGGCTCGGGCTGCTGTGCGGAAGCCAGACCTTTTATTTCTCGTTGCACCATCTCGTCCCAGGCATTCCGGATGACCGTCACCCGGTCGTAGATTTCGTCGATTGGCGCCTGTGATTTTTCCATGTTAGCCTCCCGCAACCGGCGGTCAAAATAGTCGTAAAGCCCGCTCATGGTCTCCCCGAATTCGGTGGCCTGGTCCACGACTGATTTCCAGTCGAATCC
>QOAX01000202.1 GCA_003972865.1 Verrucomicrobiota bacterium
GGGCGTTGTTCAGGGTATAAAAAAAGTATCGAAGAGCCCCGTTGTTTGCCTGTTCCGCCTGGGCGCCGGCAGTGGCTTGGTTGGCTCCCTTGTATTCAAAAAACATGGATCGTCCGAAATAAAGGGTGACACTCACCAACCCAAACGCAATCCACAGGACAATAATCAACACCGCCCCCACTCGGGACCGGGATGAAACATAATTCCTGTCTTGTCCGTTGGTTAATTTCATGTCTCCCGTTTAGCCTCCCTCTTCCCCCTCGCCTTCTTCCTCCTCGCTCTGCTCGTCTGGGGGCTTGATGGTCAGAATCGGAACCAGGACTTCCCGAATCCGGGTTTGGCGGCCGGTCGGATTGGGGTTGTCGGTAAACACCTCCACCATGGCGCGAACTGCCAACGGAACAGCCGGTTCGTTGACGGTGGAATCCCATGTTTGAAGCCATTGCAATCCATCAAAAAACTCGAACTGCAGGGAACGAACATTATCCAGCATCAGGGTTTCAACCGGTGCTGCCTCATTTGCCTCAAGCGGCAGGGGGTTGCGGGACATGCGCATCAGCGCTTGGCCAAGGTTGGTGGTGACCGTCTGCATGGGATTAACCCCCAGCAGGTAACCCACCTTCTGCACATCGCCCCACGGCAATTGGTCTGAGACGACTGCGGTCGTGGAGTAAAACTCCAGTTGATCATTGGGCATGTCCGGCGAACCCAGTTCCTCGCAAAAAATCCCCTCCGCCATCAATCCACCGGTGACAATCATGTTCTCAAGGTCACGCTTCATGATCGACATCGCCTGGGTCAGGGCCGTATGTTGATCAACGCGTTTTTGCATCCGATTGCGCAGGCCGAGTGCACCGGAGAATGTCATCTGCATCACAAGCAGGATCAACGCAAACGCCATCGTTGCAAACATCACCTCCATCAACGTGAACCCCGCTTGGTTCAGGCGTTTTTTGAAAAGAATGTTATGCGGCTTGAAGGACATGAGTTATTGGACTGAATCATCCACCAGGGTGGAAAGTTCGACAGCAAATACCCTGCCTTGGAGCGGATAAGTCACCTCCAGAGTCAGTTGCTGCATGGCACCGCCTGGCCACGCCTGCTGCTGCATTGACCACGTGTAACCGGGGTAATCCTGCTCAAATGTCCCAGACGCCTGTGCAGTTTGCCAAAGATTGCTGATACTGAGTTGGTTGAGCATGTTGGCAGCCAGCTGCACCGCAATCCCTTTTCGTTCAGCACCAATCCCGGCACGGCTGGCCACGGAAATCCCCTGAAGGGCCACCGGGATAACAATGGCCATGAACACCAGCGCGGCGAGGACTTCAGCGAAGGTAAACCCCGCCCTCGACCGTATCCGTTGCCGGGATTTGGATATATTCATTCTTTGGATCATCGTCGGTTAACAATACATAACGCAATCGGCCCTGGAGTTTTGCCACCCGGTAAAACTCTTCACTATTCTCCCGCTTTTGGAGCCGCCACGAGGTCGGACTGGTTTCCAGTAACGATCCGTCCGGCAAAAAAGTGACTGCATACAAATCGCGTGAGATTGGCTCGCCTATTTCAAATATGACCTCATGTTTTTCATTGATCCAGTAAGGTCGCGTGGTTTGGACCGTTCGGTTCCCAAACTGCCCCGGTTGATAACCATCCTCCCGTTGCACGTAGAGGACGCCTCTGTTCATGTCGAACAGCAACTGCATCGGGGCCCCTGTGGAAATGGCTTCCCTTCGGACATGCTCGGTAAGGGCCAACATCCGTCGGGCTTCCTCAACCAATGAGCGCGATTTGAAAAACTGACCAAGCGACGGCGCTGAAACCGTGAACACAACCGTCAGCAGCGCAAGGACAGCAATCAACTCCAACAGGGTGAATGCCCCCTGCCGACCGTCACCTGTCCTCTGTCTGCCAGTTGGTGATGTCATCATCCGTGCCGGTCTTCATGTCCAGCCCACCCGAGGAAATATCATAGCTGCCGATATTCATCTTGCCGGGATAGTTGTAGACGTAGTCGTTCCCCCATGGATCCCGGGGTATGCCCTTCTTAAGGTACGGCCCCTGCCAGTCCTGGACATTGTTGCTGTTTGGCTCTTCGATGAGTTCCCTAAGGTCGTTTCCTCCCTTGGGGAAATACCCCATGTCGACCTCAAATAAGTCGATGGCAATCTCCAGGTTTGAAATCTGGCTCTTCGCCGCCGTGACCTTGGCCTGCTTGGAGCGCCCGGCGAACTTGGGAACCACCACCGCAGCCAACGTCGCAAGGATCACCAGGACCAACAACATTTCCACCAGAGTAAACCCCCTTTGGCGTGTCGCTAAATTCCGCCTTATCTTTAATATATCAAGTTGCATTTTATTTATTATTTTATATAATCCTGAATGGTGAAAATTGGGATCACCATTCCAACAAAAATTGTCCCAATAAAAGCTGCAATGAAAAACAACATCAACGGTTCCATCAAGGCCACCGCGGTTTTGAGCTGCTGGTCCAGTTCCTTTTCCGTGACCTCGGCCAGACGGATCAGTTCCTTGTCAAGTCGACTGCTTTCCTCGGCAACAGAAATCATCTCCACGGTGGCGCCAGAAAACAAAAGACTGCAATCCCCCAGACTACGAGCCAGTGGTTCACCTTTTTTTACGCGTTCAATGGAGTCTTCAATGGCATCGGTTAGGATTTGGTTGCCGATCGAGCGCTGTGCCACGTTGAGTCCGCTCACCAAGGGAACTCCCGCGTGGATAAGCGTGCCGAGCATCCTAGAAAAACGGGCCATGGCAAATTGTGAAGACAGGGGGCCAATCACCGGAGCCGTGAGTAGCCAGCGTTCATAGATGCGCCGGCCTCTCGCTGATGTTACCCAGGTTCGTGCCAAATAAACCAAGAACGCAATGCCAATGATGACGAAGATTCCATAACGCTGGCAAAATTCACTGGCCGCCACGATGACTTGGGTGAGCATTGGCAGTGCCGCGTCGAAGCCCTCGAACAAGGTCTTGAATCTTGGAATGAAAAACACCATGAGAAATATGAGCACGGCGATGGCTAGAAACATCAGCACAGCCGGATAAATCATCGCGGATAACACTTTGCCTCGAAGCTCCTTATCCCGTGCCTGGAATTCGGCAATCTGCGCCAACACCAGGTCGAGAAATCCTCCCGTTTCCCCGGCCTCCACCATTGCGGTGTAAACGGTCGGAAATGTTTCCGGCGAACGCGACATGGCATCCGAAAGGGAAACCCCGTCGATGACCAAGTCATGAACCTCTCGCCATTTTTTGCTGGCTGCAGGGTCGGTGGTTTCCCGGTATAGAATGGTCAGGGCCTTGCTGAGCGGAACCCCGGCGGCTAAAAGGCTGGACAATAGACGGGTGAAATTTCCCAGCACCTTGAAGGAAACTCTAGTTTGTTTCCACGGGAGGGAAATCCCTCCCGACTTCGCACCCCTCCCGACTTCCTCTGCCGTTTCCTCCAACTGGACCAGCTGCAGGCCGAGTTGCTTGATCTTGTCAAACGCGTCCGGCCGGCTGCCGGCTTGAATCGTGCCGGTGTCAAGCACCCCCCCGCTATCGAGCGCCTTGTATTGGAAATTCGGCATGAGGATTAATCGCGGTTGACGTGTTCACTCTTGGTAACGCGCAGCACTTCGTCGGAAGTGGTGATGCCTTCGCGAACCAAACGCCATCCATCCTCGGCGAGCGTTGTCATCCCGTCTTTGATGGCCAGTTCCTTCAGTTCCCCACTCGAACAATTCTGAAGGATGTGCTGCCGGATTTCCGGGTTGAGCGACATCAACTCGAACACGGCATGCCGGCCGTGGAAGCCGGAATTCCTACATTCCGCGCAGCCCACCGGTTGAAAGATCGGCGTCCCGGCCGGGATGTCAAATTCCTCCTTCAACGCCGTGGCCTTGTCGGAACGGTCCTCGGTCTTGCAATCGGGGCAAAGGACACGCACCAAGCGCTGGGCCAGCACTCCCTCCAGCGAGGAGGCGACCAGATAGGGCTCAACGCCCATGTCCACCAGGCGAGTCAGCGCACTGGGGGCATCGTTGGTGTGCAGCGTGGAAAAAACCAGATGGCCGGTCAGCGACGCCTGCACGGCGATCCGCGCTGTTTCCTGGTCGCGAATTTCGCCGACCAGGACCACATCGGGGTCGTGCCGAAGAATCGCACGCAGGCCGACGCCAAAGGTCAGGCCGGTTTTCTCCGAGACCTGGATCTGGTTGATGCCCCTTATCTGGTATTCGATGGGATCCTCCACCGTGACAATCTTGCGGATCATGTCGTTGATCTCGCTCATGGCGGAGTAAAGCGTGGTCGTCTTGCCGGAACCGGTCGGGCCGGTGACCAGAAATATGCCATGCGGCATGCCGAGGATTTTACGGAAGATACTGCGCTCTTTAGCAGCCATGCCAAGATTGTCCAGGCTGAGCACGGTGTTGTCCTGCTTGAGCAAGCGCATCACCACCGCTTCGCCATGCAGCATTGGAATGATGGAGACGCGAACATCGACCTCGGCGCGTTTGACCCTGAGCTTGATGCGTCCATCCTGAGGCAACCGTTTCTCGGCGATGTCCAGATGGCTCAAAATCTTGATGCGGGAAACGATCGCCGGCTGGAACCGCTTGATCTCGTTGGGCACCGGGACGTCAAGCAGCAGGCCATCCACGCGGTAACGAATCTGGAGTTCGTCCTCGAAGGGCTCGAGGTGAATGTCCGTGGCTCGCATTCCAATGGCATCACTCAACACCTGGTTGACAAAGCGGATGATCGAGGCGTCCCCGGCGGCCTGGTCGAGATCCGTGTCTTCCGTTTCGCCTTCATCAAGGACCTGAAACGCTGCATCATCCTTCAGGGTGTCGATGGTATCGGCCCCCACCCCGAGGCGGCTTTTGATCTCCCGTTGAATGGCCTCCGAGGTGGCAAGAACCGGCGTTATACTCAGGCCGCTCAGCGCCTTCAGAGATTCCAATCCCTGTGGGTCAAACAAGCGGCTGGTGGCTACCTCGACTCCCTCGGCGGATTGCCGCAGCGGCAGGAGTTTCTCCTTTATCAGGATACGCGCCGGGAACAGGGAGATCACGTCCTGCTCAATCTCAATCGCCTCAAGGGACGTGAATTCAAGCCCGTATTCCTTTGCCAGCCACTGCAGAGCGGCCCCTTCCGAAGACAAGTTTGCCTGGGATTCCGATGTGGGTAAGGCAGCAAGCCTCTCGGCATCCAGTGCAGAGAGACTGCGACCATCAACCAACCGTTGTAACAGCTGGCTCAACAGCAGTGCTCCTTTTCGTAAAACAGCGAATGAACTTAGTTCAAAAGTCCCGACAAAACCGCCTGGGCCTCCTGCTTCAACGTCAATAACTGGCGCAGGTCTTCCTGGGCTTTCTTGAGTTTCGCCTCACGAGCCTTGCGATCCGCTCGGTAGGCGGCGAGCTTTGCCTTGATCTCCCCCTTGGCGGGATTTTCCTTTTCCAGAAGATCGCGAAGTTCACTGGTCGGAGTCTTTTCAGTGGAGGAATCACCGCGGCCTCGGCTTCCGCGTCCCCCGAAGAAACTCATCATCCCGGATGTGCCGGAGATGCGGTTGTCCATAACAGCCTGAACCTTGGGTTGGACCACCTTCCACTCAGCGACGGAAATGCCTAGGTTTTCACGGTAGCGCTCCATGATCCGCTCCATGATCTGGGATCGATCAAAGTTCCCACGATTCCCTCGTTCACCCCTTTCACGATTCCCTCGATCACGGTCGCGATCACGCTCCTGGGCTGAAATATCCACGGTAACACTGGCAAAAACAGCAGTTACCACCAACAATGACAATGATTTAATAAACGTATTCATAAGCCTGAATAAGTAGTATACCCTCAAAAGGCAATTAAGTTACAAAAAATGTTGGTTAGATGGCAATAAATTGCACATTAAAGGGCGCGAAAAGCCCGCGTTTTATGGCATGAAGGCATCAAGATCGACAGGATCAACATCACTTATTGTTAACTGCAGTTATTTCGCTTTTGCAGAGGGTTCCAATGCTCAAATTTCTGTCGGAGCGCGTCCGAACCGGGTCCCGTCCGGGTTGATTTATTCGTGCGTCTAGGATTCGCCGTGTGGCCGTCGTTGAAACCCTGCAAATCAACATTGCCGGCGAACCCTGTCCAACGGCGCCACCATGTCAGTTAAGGCATTGTGACACCTGGGGCGTTTCGCTATCGTTTGGCTGCTTGCAGGCTTATGAAACCTCTACTAATCATAACTATCGCAGCCCTGCCATTGATGGGGTATGGGAAGCCAGCGCAAGAATCCGAGGCTACCCCAGTGCCGCAGACCGAGGTACAGAAACCCCAGCAAGCCGAAGAAACCAAGACTCCGAAACCTATAGCTGCCGAGTCGGCAAAGCCTCCAACACCACCAAAGACAGTTTCAGCTAACGAAGGCACTGACCCAGCCCGAGAGGTAAAACCAGAACCGCCGACAGCCAAGGTTGAAGAGTCCGAAATTTCAATTCACGAGGCTGCTTGGGAAGGAAACATCAAAGCCGTCGAACAGCACTTGGCTTCTGGCACAGATGTGAATGCGGAGGATGATTTGTATGGAGACACTCCTTTACTTTGGGCGACTGGTTTCGGCCACAAGGAAGTAGCCGCACTACTAATCGCTAAAGGTGCGGATGTGAATGCGAAGGCTGAGGGGGGATGGACTCCTTTGCATTACGCAACTGGTGGAGATGACAAGGACATCGTGGAACTGCTAATTGCCAAAGGTGCGGATGTAAATGCGAAGGAGACAAAGGATCGAATTACCCCATTGCATTGGGCAGCTTGGCGAGGTCACGAGGAAGTCGCTGAACTGCTTATTGCTAAAGGTGCAGATGTTAATACGAAAAATATGGATGGAGGGACTCCTTTGCATAACGCTACTTGGAAAGGTCACAAGGAAATCGCCAAACTGCTTATTGTAAAAAATGCGGATGTGAATGCGAAGGATGTTGAAGGGCAAACCCCGCTAGATTGGGCCGAAGAAGAAAAATACAAAGAGATCGCCGACCTCATCCGCAAACACGGAGGCAAGACGGCTGCAGAATTGAAAGCTGAAGGGAAATGAAACAAATACTAATCACAACAATCGCAGCCGTGCTAATGGCGGGGTGCGGCGCGCAACCCGCGCGGGAGCCGGCCAAGCCTGTCGAGCCGACTGCCAAAACACCGGCGACACCCCCCGAACTCGTCACCCTAGCGCCAGCGCAACCGGTGCCGGAGGCAACACCCCCAAAACCCACCGCCCAAGCGCCCGCACAGCCAGCGCCGGAGGTTCAACCCGTCGAGCCTGCCGCCCCGGAAGCCAAGCCAGCCAAATGGGAGGCGGCAACACGGGGAAATTGGGACGCGGCAACGCGCGGTAACACCGAACTAATCAAACGACTGCTGGCGGATGGAATGGACGTCGATGTAACAGACAAGGAGGGGCTGACTGCCTTGTATCGTGCTGCACACAATGATCAAAAAGAAACCGTGTCATTACTTCTGAGCAAAGGAGCCAATGTCAACATTAGGGACAAGTTTGGCAACACACCTCTGGATGTCACACTTAATGACAACATCGCCGATATCCTCCGCAAACACGGCGGCAAAACGGGTCAAGAATTGAAAGCCGAGGGCAATTAAGCCAGAGAT
>QOAX01000271.1 GCA_003972865.1 Verrucomicrobiota bacterium
GAGATCGAGGAAGTCGCGGAGAATTCGGGTCTCATGTACCCGTTGGATATTGGCGCGCGCGGTAGTTCCACAATAGGGGGAAATATCGCAACTAATGCAGGTGGCAACCGAGTGCTGCGCTACGGCATGACACGGGACATGGTACTTGGTCTGGAGGCGGTACTCGCCGACGGTACGGTGGTTTCGTCAATGAACGAGATGATCAAAAACAATGCTGGATACGACCTAAAACAACTCTTTATCGGCACCGAGGGGAGTCTTGGCGTCGTTACACGGGCTGTACTTAGATTACGCGAACAGCCGCGCAGCCAGGAAACACTGCTTGTCGCCGTCGATCGATTCGAGCAGTTACCAGAATTGCTGAAAGTGATGGATGGAAAACTCGGTGGAACGCTGTCGGCATTCGAGGTGATGTGGAACGAGTTTTATTGTTTGGTGACGACGGAACCCGCGCAACAGAAGCCGCCACTTGATCAAACGTACCCCTATTACGTGTTAATCGAAGCGAGGGGCGGTGACTCGGAAACGGACCGCGCCCGCTTGGAATCGGCTCTTGCGGAGGTATTTGAAGCGGGGTTGGTTCGGGACGCGGTATTGGCCGAGAACGAAGCGCAGCGCCGCGAGCTTTGGGCCATGCGCGATGACGTTTGACGAGATGCTGGTTCGCGTGGATGAAAGTTTCAAACTCGAGGTGCACATTGACACCGACGAGGGCAATGCGGTGGATCTCAAGCCGGACACGCCGTGTGAGTTGGTAAAATAATTTTTTCGTAAAACCCAAAAACATATTATGAGTGAAGCATTAGGAATGATCGAAACCAAGGGGTACGTTGGCAGTATTGAAGCCAGCGATGCCATGGTCAAGGCAGCCAACGTGAACCTGGTGAAGACCGTGCCAATCGGCGGCGGCTTCATCACCGTGTTGGCCAAGGGAGACGTGGGCAGCATCAAGGCCGCCGTGGACGCAGGCACCAACGCCGCGGCCCGGGTCGGCGAACTGGTCAGCTCGCACGTCATCGCCCGTCCGCACGAGGACCTGTTGAAGGCGTTCAACAATCCGCCGGGCAAGGCAAACAAGTAACCAAAACCATTACGCAAAAAAACATCATGGCTGAACAAGCAATAGGAATGATCGAGTGCAAGGGCTTCTGTGCGTTAATGGAAGCCAGCGACGCCGCCCTCAAGGCGGCCAACGTCACGATGACCGGCTGGGACAAGGTCGGCAGCGGATTGGTGACCGGTTTTTACCGGGGCGATGTCGCCGCGGTGAAGGCCGCGACCGATGCCGGTGCCTCTGCGGCCGCCGCCGTCGGCGAAGTGGTGAGCGTGCAGGTGATCCCGCGCCCTCACGAGGATCTCAAGGGATTGGGTGAGTGGCTGCAGTGAGCGGCCGCCTGGCCAAGCGCCTGGTTGAAATTGCGTGAAAATACTCATCGCCAACCTCGGGTCGACCTCGATGAAGTACCGCCTGTTTGATTTTTCAGGCGGCGACGGCGAGCTATTGACGCGTGGCGGGCTGGAGCGGGTGAGCGACCACGCCGAGGCGATCGGGCAGGTGCTCGGCGAGCTTCGGGCGGGTGACTGGATCGCCTCCGAGGATGACCTCGCGGCGGTGGGCTTCAAGGCGATCATGGCCGAGGGGCGCACCGGCTGTCTCGAGTTGACGCCGGAGGTGATCGACTCGATGGAGGCCTGCAACAACATCGCCCCGGCGCACAACCCGCCGTACATCCGGGGCATCCGGCTGTTTGCGGAGAAGATGCCAAGCGTGCCGCTGGTGGGGCTGTTCGAGACGGCGTTTTACCAGTGGGCACCGGAAGCCTCGACGTGCTACGCGGTGCCGCAAAGTTGGCACGACGCGGGCGTTCGCCGCTGGGGTTTTCACGGCGCAAGCCACAAATTTATCGCCGAACGCTCGGCGGAATTGCTCGGCCGCGAGGACGTGGCCCTGCGTGCCCGCAACCTGTACGTCGATGACGCCGGCTCGCCGGTGGACGGCCCGCCGTTGCGGGTGGTCTCCTGTCATCTCGGCGGCAGCTCGTCGATCACCGGCATCCTCAACGGCGCGGCGGTCGGCAACAGCATGGGCCTGAGCCCGCAGTCGGGCCTGCCGCAAAACAACCGCGTGGGCGACCTCGACTCAATGGCGGTGCTGCACATGATGCGCCGCGACGGCTTGTCGATCGACGACGTCGAAAATGCGCTTTGCAACGAGGGCGGCCTCAAGGGGTTGAGCGGCGGCCACAACGACATCCGCGACATCGTTTCGGAGGCCGGCTCCGGCAACGCGCAGGCCAAGCTCGCGCTCGACGTGTACGTGCACTCGGCGCGGCACTGGCTCGGTGCATACCTCGCGCAACTCAACGGGCTTGATGCCCTCGTGTTCACGGCCGGCATCGGCGAGAACCGCGCCGGCATCCGTGCTGCGATCTGCGCCGACCTCGACCAACTCGGCATCCGGCTTGACGCAGAAAAAAACGAGGCGGCACAAGCTGAGGAAACGGTCATCAGCGCGGACGATTCACCGGTCAAGGTCATGATCATTCCCACCAACGAGGAACTGGTCGTGGCGCGCGAGGTGAAACGCTATTTGGACCACAGGCGAAACTGATTTTTTGACCGTACAAAAACCAAAACAAAAACTGATATGTCACAACAAGCAATAGGACTGATCGAAACGAGGGGCCTCGTGTCCCTGATTGAAGGAACGGATGCCATGCTCAAGGCGGCCAACGTGGAGTTGTCCGGCCCGGTGCAACAGGTGGGTAGCGCGCTCGTGAGCTCGTGCGTCACAGGCGATGTCGCTGCCGTCAAGGCGGCCACCGACGCCGGCGCGGAAGCCATCAAGGCCATCGGTGGCGAACTCATCAGCGTGCACGTGATCGCGCGTCCGCACAGCGATGTCAACACCGTGCTGCCCAAGCCGGCCAAGAAATAAGGAGGCACAGGCATGTTCCTTGCCCGAGTAGAAGGGTCGGTTGTCGCGACCAAGAAGGATGAAGGACTGAGCGGCCGCAAGCTGCTGCTGGTTCGCCCCCAACTGGTTGACGAGAGTGATCCCGCCAAGTTTCGCCCCGGCAAAAACACCATCGTCGCGGTGGACTCCGTCGGCGCTGGCGAGGGGGAACTGGTGTTATTCACCCAAGGCAGTTCTGCCCGACTGGCGCCCAACATGAAAAGCGCCCCGGTGGACGCCGTGGTGGTGGGCATCGTCGATACCGTGGACGCGCTTGGCCAAGTGATCTACGACGCAAAGACTGACGGCCAAGCCTAAAGCCGCTTGGCCAAGCGGGCCAGCAAACCGATTAACAGAACAAAAACAACATGGCTCATACAGTAAATGAAGCACTGATCCGCGATGTGATTGAGGACGTCCTTGGCCGCTTGGGCGGCAGCACGCCGGTCGTTGTCCCGCCGCCCGCAGCCAAGCCGTCCGGCGACAACGGGTCGTGCGGTTGTCACGCCAAGGGCAGTGGCGGCAGGAATTTTGGCGTGTTTTCGACTGCCGACGAGGCGTGCGACGCCGCGGCCAAGGCGTTTCAGCAACTCCGCGAGCAGGGCATCGAGGCGCGCCGCAGGATCGTCGAGATCGTCAAGAGTTTGTGCGAGGACAACGACGAGGAGTGGGGCCGCATCGAGTTGGAGGAAACGAAGATTGGCCGGCTCGATCACAAAATCGAGAAGCTCCAAATCATCCGCAACGTGCCCGGCGTCGAGTGGCTGCGGCCCGATGGGCTCAGCGGCGACCACGGCATCACGCTCGAGGAATACACGCCGTTTGGCGTCGTCGGCGCGGTGACGCCCTCGACCCACTCGATCCCGACGCTGGCCGGCAACATCGTCAACATCGTCGCCGCCGGAAACGCGGTGGTGTTCAACGCGCACCCGGCGGCCAGCCGTTGCGCCGCGACGGCCGTTCGCAAATTCAACGAGGCGATCCATCGCGCCATCGGCATCGAGAACATCGCCACCATCATCGAGCAGCCAACGCTTGAGTCGTTCGGGGAAATGTGCGCGAACGAAAACGTGCGCCTGCTCTGCGTGACCGGCGGCCCAGGCGTCGTGGACGCCGCGATGAAGACCGGCAAGCGCGCGATCTGCGCCGGGCCGGGCAACCCCCCGGTGCTCGTGGACAACACCGCCGACATCGACCGCGCCGCACGCTGCGTCGTGCAGGGAGCCGCGTACGACAACAATTTGCTCTGCATCGGCGAGAAGGAGGTTTTCGTGTTGGACAGCGTCGCCGATGCGTTCATGTCCGCGCTGGAGAAGCATGCCGCTGTGCGCTTGAACGGGTCGCAACTCGACGCGCTGACGCAGGCCGCGTTTGTGTTTCCGGAAGGGCAGGGCGCCGGCTGCGGCCACGCGGCCACGAACAAAGATTTTATCGGCAAAGATGTCCCGGTGTTGGCGCAGGCCGCCGGCGTGAACGCGCCAAGCGGCACGCAGTTGCTGTTCGCCGAGACGGATGCGAACCACCTGTTTGTCCATGAGGAACAGATGATGCCGATGCTGCCAATCGTCCGCGTGCGCAGCGTGGAAGAAGGCATTGAGGCGGCGTTGAAGGCCGAGCACGGCTACCGCCACACGGCGATCATCCACTCGCACGATGTGAATCACATGACCGCCATGGGCCGTGCGCTCGACACGACGTTGTTCATCAAGAACGGGCCGAGCATGGCGGGGCTGGGCTCGGGCGGCGAGGGGTACCTGAGCTTTTCCATCGCCACACCGACCGGCGAGGGCGTGACCAATCCGCGGACGTTCACCCGTGTGCGTCGCTGCGTGATGGTCGATAATTTGAGGATTTACTGAGCATGCGTTTGGCACGAGTCGAGGGCAACGTGGTGGCCACCCGCAAGCATCCCAGCCTTGAGGGTTGGCGGCTTGTCGTGTGCCAGCCGATCGACCTCGACGGCGAGGACGACGGCACGCCGATCATCGCCATCGACCCGCACGGGGCCGGCATGCACCAGCGCGTAATCGTCTCGTCCGACGGCTTGTGTGCGCGCCGCGCCGTCGGCGACAACCGCAGCCCGGTGCGCATGATGATCAGCGGCCTCATCGACAAATCAGAGGAGGACGCCGCATGAGATTGGGCAAAGTCATTGGCCGCGTGACGTTGAGCCATATGATTCCCGCGTTTGAGGGCGGCCGCTGGCTGGTGGTCAATCCGTACACACGCGACCGATACCAAAATGGCGACACGCCGCCGGAAGGCCTGAGCGACGAGCCGAGCCTGGTTGTTTTCGACGCGCTTGGCGGGGACGTTGGCCAAACGATCGGCTTCATCGAGGGCCGCGAGGCGTCCACCCCGTTTCCCAAGCCGACGCCGGTTGACGCGATCAACGCCGCGCTAGTGGACACCGTGTATCACGCACCCAGAAAATAATTTTATCGAATGAAAAAAGTTTACAGCGCCAGGGACATTGACGAACTGCACCGGAGGGGAGGCTTGGGGAATATCCCCTCCGACGCCATCCTGACACCGTCGGCCCGCGACCGGATGAAGGAACTCGGAGTGGCCAAGCGCAACGGCAGCCCGGCCAAGGGCGGGAGCAGCGACGGCGGCATCGACCAAACCGTCCGCGCCAACAGCCCGAAGGCCGACCTCGAACGCCTGTTCAACTGCCCAACCGTGAACGAGCTCAAGGAGCAAATCTGCGAAGTCGGCCGGCGGCTCTGGCAACGGGCTTACGTCGATGGCAACGGCGGCAACCTGTCGATCCGCCTCACCGAGGATGTTGTGCTCTGCACACCGACGCTCGTGTCGAAGGGCTTCATGAAGCCGGAGGACCTCTGCCTCGTGGACCTCGACGGCAACCAGTTGGCCGGCGTGAAAAAGCGCACCAGCGAAATTTTGATGCACCTCTCGATCATGAAGGCGCAGCCCAAGGCCCGCGCCGTGTCGCACGCGCACCCGCCGTCCGCCACCGGCTTCGCCGTGGCCGGTGTGACGCCGCCGACCTGCATGATCCCGGAGATCGAGGTGTTCATCGGCCGTGTGCCAATCGCTT
>QOAX01000134.1 GCA_003972865.1 Verrucomicrobiota bacterium
TACAGCCAACCGGTGATTTCGCCGTCGCTGGCCAGGGTCGCGCCGTGGCGGCGGAAGGCCCAGCACATGTAGCTGACGCTCACGAAGTACGACGCCGGCACGCGGTTGGCCGCGCCGATCTTCACGCCCAGCAGCGTCGTTTTGCCGCCAAAGCCCATCGGCCCGATGCCCAGCTCGTTGGCCGTCTTGAGGATGTCCTGCTCGAGTTCGTCGAGCTTGGAGTCGGGGTTTCGATCATCGAGCCTGCGGAGAAATTCACGCTTGGAAAACTCGTAACCGGTCGCCCGGTCGCCACCGATGCACACGCCGAGAACGCCGGGGCCACAGCCTTTTCCCTGCGCCTGGTGCACCGCCTCGAGGATCACTTTGCGGCAGCCGTCAAGGTCGCGGTTGGCGTCGAGCTCGATGTTGGGCAGCGAAAACTGCGCACCGACGTTCTCGCAACCGCCGCCCTTGAGCACCAGCCGCACACCGATCTCTTCCGACTCGTGCTGGTGAAAATGCAGGTTCGGCGAGCCGGGGCCAAGGTTGGTGCCGTCGTTTTTGCCGGTGATCGAGTCCACCGAGTTTTGCCGGAGATACCCCAGCTTGGTGGCCTCCACGACGGCCGCACGCGCCTCCTCCCCGAACTCGACCTGGTTCAGGCCCACCGGGCAATCGACGTAAAACAAAATGCTGCCGGTGTCCTGGCAGATTGGCTGCGACTTGCTCTTGGCCAGGCCGATGTTGCGCTCGATGATCTCCATCGCCGACTTGGCAATGGTGCCCTCCTTCTCCTGTTCCAGCCCGCGGAGGATCGCTGACTGCACATCGTCGGGGATCTCCGCCGAGGTGCGCCGGATCAATTCAACCAGTGACTCCCTGAGCCTGCTCATTCAGCGGCTAGGGTAGGAGTTGAAGCGTGCAGTGTCAACGGGCGCTCAATCCACGCGCTTGTAGCCCTTGCGCTCCCGCTTGTTGTGCTCGGCCACGCCCACCTGCATATCGCCCACAGTGTCATCGAGCATCTCCATAAAATTCTCACAACTGCACGCTGAGCCGCCGAGGCTGATAACCGTCTCACGCTCCGAATAGTCGTTGGTCACCGCCAACATCTCGCCGTACGGCTTCATCAGGTGCGCCACCCGCTCGATGATCTGGTCGGCCGTCTGGCCTTTTTTGGAAAAGAGCACCTCGACGCCGCCCTTGGCCGTCTCGTTTTTCGGCGTGTCGGGCGGCGCGCCGCCGCCGTCAAAGATCACCGTGACCGGTGTGCCGGACGAATCCTGATACTGGGTCAGCACCGCCACCAGCGCGTCCCGGGCATGGAACGAGTGGCGCGCCTGGCCCGGCGCCAGTTCCGGCCAGTGATGCAGCAGGCTGTATCCATCCACCAGGACGCGAACGATCCCCATGCACGGGACGCTACGGATTGGGCCGCGCTTGGCCAAGCGCTTGGTTTGGTGGTAGCTTGCGGCGACGACGGCAATGCCTATTTACGAATACGAACTGTGCGACGGCAAGGGCGACTGCAAACCGTGCGGCGGCCCCGGCTTCACCCTGCGTCGCCCCGTCTCGGCCAAGCCGCTTGAGAAGTGCCCGGCCTGCAGGCGGCCGGTGCGCAAGATCATCTCCGGCTTCAGCACCCCCACCCACCTCAAGCCGCTCTCGATCACCGATGCAAAAAAGGCCGGCTTTACCGTTTACAAAAAGCTCGGCAAAGGCGAATACGAGCGGCAGTAACGGGGAATACTTTCTTAAAAAAGAATGAACAATTCGTCCAAATCGGGCGTCTGACACGCCGATGTCTGCACTTGTGGACATCCGCAACGTAATTGTTCGTTGTGACGTTAGATGGTCGTTTTTCGGCCAAAGGAGGTTGGTTTGGTTGTTTGGGTTGACGGGCGTCCCGCTAGGGGCGCCCGCATTTTTTTGTCCCAAATGCCTTTAAGCCTCGGCGGCGGCGCGGTTCAGGCGATCCCGAAGCGCGACCCATTCGTCTGTGTCGGGAAGTGATTGAACCAGAATGGTTTCCGCGCCGAGTCGGTCGCAGCGGTGCAGTGTGTCATAAAATGCCCTCGCAAAGTCACTGGCGGAGTCCGGCAAGCGATGCCAGAGCTCACTTGGCCAATTGGCAGGTGCCGGCTCGCGGGCGATGACGTGGGTGGCCTTATTCGCTTGGCCAAGCGCAGCCGCCAGATCGCCGCAGACCACCAGTTTAGCCCTCGGCGAGTAGTGTCGCGGAAGCTGGCCGGGACTCTTCAGCCGCTCGTCGCCGTCGGGCGGCTTGGCCACTGCCACCGGGCCGATGACAGCTTGCAGCTGGCCAAGCGAAATCATCCCCGGGCGCAGAAGGGTCGGCGTGTCGCCGGTGAGGTCGAGCACGGTGGACTCGATGCCGATGTCGCACGCGCCGCAGTCGAGCACCAGCGGGATGCGGCCGCCGAGTTGATCGACGACGTGCTCCGCCCGGGTCGGCGACACGCGGCTCGAGCGGTTCGCGCTGGGGGCCGCCAGCGGGAAGCCGCACTTGGCCAGCACGGCGCGCATCACCGGATGCGCGGGGCAGCGAACGGCCAAGGTATCGCCCCCGGCGGTGACGATGCCGGGGATCGACTCGGCCTTGGGCAGCACCAGTGACAGTGGCCCGGGCCAAAACGCCTCGGCCAGTTGAGCGGCAGCGCTTGGCCACGCAGCGACGCAGCCCCTGGCCATCTCGACCGAGTCAACGTGGACGATAAGCGGGTTGCCGGCGGAACGGCCCTTGGCCTCAAAGATGCGGGCGACGGCCCCGGGCGAGCGTGCATCGGCGGCGAGGCCGTAAACGGTCTCGGTCGGCAGCGCGACGAGCTGCCCTTGGCCAAGCAGCCCGGCCGCCTGGCCAAGCGCCCCCGGTGCGTCCGCCGGTTGCACCTCCGTGCTGAATAGTTGTTCGCTCGGTTCAGTCACGGCTTGGGCAGGGCGATCTCACGATCGCGTCCTTTACCGGATGAGCAGTGGCGCGATCACCAGCGCGATGACGCTCATCAGCTTGAGCAGGATGTTCAGCGACGGGCCGGAGGTGTCCTTGAGCGGATCGCCCACGGTGTCGCCGACGACAGCGGCCTTGTGCGGCTCGGAGCCTTTGCCGTAACGCTGGCCGTCAATCTCCAGGCCGTCGCCTTCCTCGAACATTTTCTTGGCATTGTCCCACGCGCCACCGGCGTTGGCCTGGAACAACGCCAGCAGCACGCCACTGACGGTGACACCGGCGAGCAGTCCACCCAGTGCCTCGGCTGCTGCCTGTCCGTCGCCGCCCAGGTAAACCTTGAAACCGAACCCGATGACGATCGGGGTCAACACGGCGAGCAGTCCTGGCTTGACCATGCTGATGATGGCGGCCTCGGTCGAAATCTTCACGCATTTCGCATACTCCGGCTTGCCGTCGGCTTGACGGTAGATTTCCTGGTCATTGGCAGACCATTGATTGACCGGCTTGCCTTCGTTGCGGCGCATCGCCTCAAGGGCGTTGCTGAGTTCCGGGATGGACTGAAATTGCCGGCGCACCTCCTGGATCATGGCCATGGCGGCGCGGCCGACGGCGTCGATCGCCCAGGCGCTGAAGAGGAACGGCAGCATGGCGCCGACGAACAGGCAGGCCATCACGTTGGGATTGGAAATATCAATCGTCTCAATGCCGGCTGAGGCCATGTAGGCGGCGAACAGCGCCAGCGCGGTCAGGGCAGCCGAGCCGATCGCAAAGCCCTTGCCGATGGCGGCGGTGGTGTTGCCGACGGCGTCGAGCCGGTCGGTGCGGGCGCGGACTTCCGGCGGCAGTTCGCTCATCTCGGCGACACCGCCGGCGTTGTCGGCGATGGGGCCGTAGGCGTCGATCGCCAACTGGATGCCGGTGTTGGCCAGCATGCCGACGGCGGCGATCGCGATACCGTACAGGCCGGCAAACTCGTATGCGCCGAGTATGGTGGCGGCGATGAACAGGGTCGGCCAAAGCGTGGAAGACATGCCAGTGGCCAGCCCGGAAATGATGTTTGTGGCCGTGCCGGTGACCGACTGTTCGCTGATGGCGACCACCGGTTTTTTGTGGATGCCTGTGTAATACTCCGTCACGAAACCGATGCCCAAGCCGCAGGCCAAACCAAGGATGCTTGCGTAAAAAACGCCCATCGCGGTGTAGGTGTCGTCGCCCACTGTCCACTCGGCCGGGAGGACGCTTGTGATGGTGAAAAAGGCGCCACCGATCATCAGTACGGCAGCGGTCAATTCGCCCCGCGTCAATCCCGACTTGGGATCGCCCCCTTCTTTCACAGAGACAACAAGTGTGCCGAGTATCGAGGCGACAATGCCGATGGCAGCGAGCATCAGCGGGAGCAACACTACACCCATCGTGCCGGCGCCACCCGTTAGCGCCTTAAACTCTGGCAGGGCCATCAGCACCGCGCCCAGCACCATCGCGGCGATCATCGAGCCAACGTAGCTCTCGAACAGGTCGGCGCCCATGCCGGCGACGTCGCCCACGTTGTCGCCCACGTTGTCCGCGATTGTCGCGGGGTTCAGCGGGTGATCCTCCGGGATGCCGGCCTCGACCTTGCCGACGAGATCCGCGCCGACGTCGGCCGCCTTCGTGTAAATGCCGCCGCCCACGCGGGCGAACAGCGCAATTGACGATGCGCCGAAGGAAAAACCGGTGAGCACGGTGATCACCTTGGCGATGTCCCAGCCTTGTCCGTTGTAAAATAGAAACAGCAGGCTCAAGCCCAGCACGCCGAGACCGACAACGCCCATCCCCATGACCGAGCCGCCGCGGAAAGCCACGTTGAGCGCCTGGTTCAGGCTGCTCCGGGCGGCGTTGGCGGTGCGGACGTTGGCTTTGGTGGCCACCTTCATGCCGATGAAGCCGGCCAAGCCGGAGCAGAGAGCGCCGACGGCGAACGACAGCGCAATCAGCGGACTCGTTTCTGGCCGGTTGTTCGTTACGGCCAACAGAATCGCCACGACGGCGACGAACCAGGCCAAGCGCGAATATTCGGCCTTGAGAAACGCCATGGCACCCTCGGTGATGTAACCAGCGATGCGTTTCATTCGGTCGGTGCCGACTTCGCGATTGGCCACCCACTTGGAGAACCAGAAGGTGTACAACAGGGCGACGACGCCGATGATCGGGATAATAGTCAGGACATTATTCATTGGTATTTGTCAGGGAAAAAATCGCGAGCGGGAAGTGCCAAAAGTTCAGGGCGCAAAAACGCGATGCCGCAGGGCGGCGGGAAAAAGTAAAATGGCTAACCCGGAAACGGGGCCGAGCATCATGATTAATCAGGTTGAATCAGGCGAATCCTCCTCGCGTGCACCCATTAGTGAAACCAATTTTTTTGCCCGTCAAGGGGTTAATCGGCTTGCTGCAAAAAAACTCGCCAGTGGCTCCCCGCTCATCTATGCCCCGGGGTGTGGACGGTGCCGAGTGGGCGATTCGACTGACGGCTTTCCTGGCTTTCGCGGGGTATGTGCTCGCGCTGGCCAGTTGCCGGGGCCGTGCGCGGCGCGCCGGGCCAAGCGCCAGCGGCTGGTGGTCACTTGGCTTGGCGGCTTTCCTGGCGCACTTGGTCTGCGCCTTTCACTTCGAGCATGGCTGGAGTCATGCCAAGGCATTGGCGGCCACGGCCGCGCAGACCGCCGAGGTCACCGGTATCGAAACCGGCTTCGGGCTTTATCTGAATTATGCCTTTGCCCTGGCTTGGCTGGCGGACACCGCCTGGTGGCACTTGGCCAAGCGGAGCCACGAAAATCGGCCGGCGTGGGTCGACACGGCGCTGCAATGCTTCATGGCGCTCATGTGGTTCAATGCGACGGTGGTCTTTGGCTCGCCGTGGGGGCAGGCCGCCGGATGGGCCGCCGTCATTGGGCTGGGTGGCTGGTTTGCGCTCCAGCGCAGACGGGCGCTTTAGCCGGCTTGGCCAAGCGCCTTCTTTTGCTGCTTGAGCAGGGTGGTGACTTTTTGAAGCTCCACCTCCACTTGGCCAAGCAGGCTCACAGC
>QOAX01000312.1 GCA_003972865.1 Verrucomicrobiota bacterium
CGACGGTCGAGGTGCGTCCACGGGCGGCGGTGGCGCTAAGCGGCGTCGCGCCCCAGGAGGTTCGGGCCTCGATGTCGCCGCCGTGGTCGAGCAGTTGCGTCACCGTCACCGTGTAGCCGTCGAGTGCGGCAAGGTGAACCGGCGTTTGGCTGTGGATGTCGCCCGCGTTGGGGTCGGCCCCGGCCTCGAGCAGCAGCGCGAGGGTGACCCGGTAATTGTGCTTGGCGGCGAGGTGCAGCGCGGTTTGGCCAAGGTGCGCGGGGACGTCCACCTTGGCCCCGTGATCGAGCAGCCACCCGACCGACTGCGCCCGGCCGTTGCGCGCGGCCCAATGAAGCGGCGTCCAGAGCTGGTCGCTTTGGCTGTCGATGTCGGCGTCGTGGTCGAGCAGCAGTTGCATCGCCGCGAGCTGGCTGTTCCATGCGGCGTGGTGCAGGGGCGAGTTGCCGTCTCCGTCGCGGGCGTTGGCTGCGTCGTTATCCTCGGCGAGAAGTTTGTTGAGCCGGTCAAGGTCACCCTTGGCGGCGGCGGTCCAAATGTCGGGCGGCTTGGTTTCCTGCGCGAGCAGGGAGGCCGATGCGGCAATGAAAAAGATGCAACAGCCGGCGATTAAACTAATCGATTCCCTCACAAGACAGCGAAGGTTGCCCAAGCTGCCGAACCAAGGCGAGCGCGGAAACCGGCGCCAAAAAAACCCGAAAACGGGTTGACTCGCCCGGAGCTTGGGCTGACTGTATCCCGAAGCCTCTTCGAGTGAAGAGGTGGCAGGGTTGGGCTAACTTCCGTATGCAGCTTGGCCCTGCTTTCCTGTTTTTGGACAGCGCTAGTGTTCACCCGCTTGGCTGGGTTTTGACCGATGAACTTGAAAGTCACCCTGGGCGTTGTGTCGGGGCTCGTCGCCCTGATGCTTTTTTTCGTCGCAAGCCACAGAAAAAGCACCGAGATCACGGAGCTGTTTCAATCCAACGCGCAGACCCTCGAGGCGTTGGAGCAGCGGCTGGCGGATCTTCAGGAGACCGTTGCCCGGCAGTCGCGGGTGATCAACCAACTTCGCGCCGAGCCGCCTGGCCCAGCACAGGCCGAGCCGGCACAGGCACCGCTCGACAGCGGGGATCTTTGGGTCACGCTTGAGCCACTCGTCGAGCAACACCTCGAGGATCGTGAGCAGCGCAAACGGGACGAGCAGCGTCAGCGCAGGGAGGAGGCCATGGCCAAGTCGCAGGAGCGTCGCAATCAAAAACTCGCCAAGCAACTGGGCCTGAACCCGTTTCAATCAGAGCAACTGGCCAAGCTGCGTGCCGAATTTCAGGCCAAGCGCCGCGATGCCATGGTGCCGGAGGAAGGCGAGCCGTTCGAACCCGAGCGCCTCTCGGAGATTCTCAAGCAACTTGAGGAGGAAGAGCGGACGCGCCTGGCTGGCTTCCTCACGCCGGATCAGGTTGACCAATACAAGAGTCGCTCCTCCCGGTCGGTTCAAGTCATGAGCCTCGACGTTGGCAGCGCCGACGGTGCGGGAGCATTATCCGAGGCGTTAAACTTCTCGATCCAGTTGCCGCCCGGAGTCATCGGGGCTTCGGCAATCCGAACCTTGACTGTGCAGGGCGATGCCGCGGGCGACGATGCCGGCGCGGCGGTCATCTTCGGGGAAAGTGAATTTTTCATTGATGGGGAGGAACCGGGCGAGATCATCTTCGACAACGGCGAACTGCCACTGCCGCCGCTCCCGCCTTTGCCACCGTTTCCGGAGGAATAACCTGTCCCCGCTTGGCGAAGCGCACTCCAAAAGTCCCCTACCTTTTCCGCAGCTTGGCGTTGGGGGCGTTGGTGTTGGGCAGCCACTTGGCCAGGCGCTTCTTCGTCCCGGCCAGTTTCGGGTTGTCGGCGAGGTTGGTCCACTCGTTGGGGTCGGCCCTGTGGTCGTACAGTTCCTCACTGCCGTCGGCATACCGGATGTAACGCCAGCGCGGGGAGCGCAGCCCGTGGTTGTTGCGTCCGTGCGTGGTGAGGGCGGGGCGTTGCCACTTGGCATTTTTATCGGCAAACAGCGGCACGAGACTGCGGCCCTCGTTGGCCGGGTTGGCCGGCAGTCCACACAAGTCAAGCAGTGTCGGGTAAATATCAATCAACCCCACCGGCCGATCCACCCGCTCACCGGACTTGGTGCCGCCCGGCAGAGGCTTGGCCAAGCCTTTGGGTACGACGAACATCAGCGGCGTGCGGCTGGCCTCCTCCCACAGGGTGAACTTGCGCCAGTGCTTTTTCTCGCCGAGATGCCAGCCGTGGTCGGTCCACAGCACGACGATGGTGTTGTCGGCCTGGCCGCTTTTGTCGAGCGCATCGAGCACGCGGCCCACCTGCGCATCGGCGAAAGCGGCCGAGGCAAGATACCCATGCACCCCCTTGCGCCACTGGCCGTGCTTGAGCACTTTCGCGTGGTCGCCCTGCGGCCGGGCCATCTTCACGCCGGCGGCCGGGATGTCGTCGAGGTCATCGTCCGGCACGTTGGGCAGGGTCAGTTTTTCCGCGTCGAACAGGTCATAATACTTCTGCGGCACGTACCACGGCAGGTGTGGCCGGTAGATGCCGCAGGCGAGGAAGAACGGCTTGTCGTGCTGGCGGCCAAGCTGGCCGATCACCCAGTCGGCCACCTGGTGGTCGCCCATTTGTTCGTCCGCCACATCGAGCGGCCCCCAGTCGAAGTGCGCTGTCTTGGGGATGCCGTTGACCGGGCGCTTGGCTGGCTGGGGATCGTTGGGCTTGTTCTTGGTCGGGCTTGGCCAATAGCTGTTCCACGACGGCGGATCGGGAAACGAGCCGTGATAAATCTTGCCCGCCCCGCCGGCCCAGTAGCCGTGCTTCATGAAATGCTGCGGCAGCGTTACCGCGTCCGGCATGGCGGCACGCCACGGCTGGCTGTTCAGGTACACGCCTGAGGTCGAGGGCAGGATGCCGGTCATCAGCGACGCACGCGACGGGTTGCAGGCTGGGGCCTGACAGTAGGCGTGGGTGAACATCGTGGCCCGCTTGGCCAATCGGTCGAGGTTCGGCGTCCGGGCCTGCGGATGCCCGCCCAGCGCCCCGATCCAGTCGTTCAAATCGTCGATGGCGATGAACAACACATTCGGCCTGGCTTGGGCCTGGGCTAGGCCAAGCAGGCCGGCGGCGAGAATGGCAAAGATACGTTTCATGGCAGCTTGGTGACGAGAGCGGGAGACTAAAACCACGCCTCCCATCACGCAAGGCGCTTTCCTCTTGCTTGGGTGGTGGAGATATTTAGTTAAGGATGGGGAACCACAGGCGATATCGGGGTTGTTGTGTTTAGTGGGTTGTTCGTCGATCTGCCTGGCCAAGCGCAGGCTTGGGCTGTGCCGCTTTGCTGGGTATGAATGCGGAGGCTCAACTGCGAATGGGGGTTTGGCGCGGCGACATTCGTGACCGGAGCGTTCGGCTTTGCTGTGGCCGGGGAGGTGGTTCGACGGCTCGTTGGCGGAGATTCGGCCTGACGGTTTTTCAGTTCGCGCCGGGCTTGTTTTTGGCTTGGGCGGTGCTACCGTCAGCGCTGATGAGTCAGGACGCCGTATCTGTTGAAGTGCGAGGGATTCTTCCCGCGAACAGCGGTTGCGCCGTCTTCATCGGGAACAAGGAAAAGGTGTTTGTCATTCAGGTGGAGCACAACATGGGCGCCGTGATCGGCATGTTCCTGAACGACACCCCGAAGGAGCGGCCGCTGACCCACGACCTGATCGGGCACTTGCTGGACGGGTTTGGCATCAAGCTGCTGCGGGTGGTCATCACGGAGCTGAAAAACTCGACCTACTTCGCCCGGCTGATCCTCGAGCAGGAAAACGAACTCGGCCGCAAAATCGTGGAGGTCGATGCCCGGCCAAGCGATTGTCTGGCGTTGGCCGCCCACTACAAGTCGCCGGTGTACGTGGCGGCGGATTTGTTCGACGAGGTGGAGGACATGACCGAGGTGCTGGCGCAGATTCAGGAATCCTCCGGTGACGAGGAGCAGGGTTGAGTTTCGCCGGCATGCCCGCCTCCAAAACCCAGCTTCCCGCCGAGCCGCTCTGCCTCATTTTCGGTGACGAGGACTTTCTTGTGCGCGACCGCGCCAGCCAGGTTTACGAGGGCTGGTGCGCCGACGCCGGCGGGGAGGACCACGAGATCATCGACGGCACGGTGCGCAACGCCGCCGAGGCGCTGGAGGCCCTGGGCAAGCTCGACGAGGCGGTGCAGACGCTGCCGTTTTTCGGCGGGGCCAAGGTGGTGTGGCTGCGCGGTGCCAACTTCCTCGGCGACGAGCGCACGGCCTCGAGCCGCGAGGTGACCGATCGACTGAACGGTTTGGCCAAGGGCTGGGAGACGTTTGATTGGCAGGGGGTGCAAGTGCTGATCAGTTCCGGCAAGGTTGACAAGCGAAAGGCGTTTTTCAAGTCGGTAAAAAAAATCGCCGCCGTCGAGGACCTGTCCGTTGCCGATAAGGAACGCGGCAGCAAGGCGGCGATGATCGTGCGGCAGCGTCTGGCCGAGCTGGGCAAAAAAATCACGTCGCACGTCGCCGACGAGTTGATCCTGCTGGCCGGCTCGAGCCTGCAACAACTGCACACCGAGGCCGACAAACTTGCGGCATACGTGGGCGAACGCGACGAGGTCACGCGGCAGGACGTGCACGATATCGCCACCCGCACCAAGCAGGCGCAGGCGTTCGCCCTGGCCGATGCGCTGGGCGAACGGAATCTGCCCAAGCTCTTGCGCGTACTCGACGAGGAATTATGGGTCGTGAAACTTGACACCAAGAAGTCACCGATCGCGCTGCTCTACGGCCTGATCTCGAAGGTGCGGACGATGATTTTCCTCAAGGAGTTGACGCGGCTGAAATGGATTCGCACCGACGGTGGCTATCCGCAATTCAAGTCGCAACTCGAGGCCATCCCGGACGACCGGATGCCGGACGACCGGAAATTCAATCCCAAGGCGATGCATCCGTACATGCTCTTCAACGCGCTGGGCCACGCGCGGCACTACTCGGAAGGGGAACTCACGCGAGCGATGGATATTTTGCTGCGATGCAATCGGCAGTTGGTTTCCTCGAGCACCGACGACACACTGCTCCTGCAACAGGCGCTGGTGCAAATTGTCAACAAGGCTGCGTAGCGAGTGCTTCGCGGTGGATCGGTTGTGCGGTTCTCGGTGCGCGGTTCTCGGTGGGTGCGCTTGGCCAAGCGGGGTTTTGAATGTTCATTGGCAAGCTTGTTCTTTAGGCTTTGCCGCGCATGAATCAGGTGGCTCTCATTACGGGTGCGTCTCGCGGGATTGGCCGGGGCATTGCGCTTGAGTTGGCTGCGGAGGGGTTCGACGTGGTGATCAACTACGCCGGAAACCAAGCCGCCGCCGCCGAGACGGCCAAGCTCTGCACCGAGCGGGCTGCCACCGCCGGTCACACAATCCGCGCCGAGGTGTGCCAGGCTGACGTTGGCCAAGCGCCGGATCGCGAGCGGTTGATCGGGTTCACCCGCGAGTCGCTTGGCCGGCTCGATCTGCTCGTGAACAATGCCGGCATCACCTCCATCGGCCGCGCCGATCTGCTTGACGCCACGGAGGAAAATTGGGACGCCCTCATGGCGATCAACTTGAAGGGACCGTTTTTTCTCAGCCAACTCGTCGCACGCTGGATGGTCGAGCAGACCGAAGCCGACGCTGGGCGTCGTCCGAAAATCATCAACATCTCCTCGGTCAGCGCCCACGCCGTCTCGACCAACCGCGGCGACTACTGCGTGGCCAAGGCCGGCTTGGGGATGGTGACCAAGCTGTTCGCCGTTCGCCTGGCCGATCACGGCATCAATGTGTACGAGGTTTGCCCCGGCGTGATCGCCTCCGACATGACCGCGCCGGTGCGGGAAAAATACGACAAGCTGATCGCCGACGGAAGGGCGCCGATCCGCCGCTGGGGCGAGCCAGGCGATGTCGGCAAGGCGGTCGTGGCGTTGGCGCACGATTAT
>QOAX01000141.1 GCA_003972865.1 Verrucomicrobiota bacterium
CGATCATCTGCGCCTGCTCGACCTCATCAACCACCAGCACGCCGTTGGAGAAGAGCAGGTCACGGAGGGAACCGATCAGGTATTCCTGGTCGAGCGTTTGCAGGTAAGTTGTCGAAAGGTAAACCTTGAAGCCTTTCAGGCGACCGATGGCCTCCGTGTCCAGTTCGGAGAGTGCCCGATCGACGGCGGTGCTGAGCAGCAACTGCTCGCCAACACTACGGGTCGGCTCGGTCATCCGCTGCTTGTTGACGCAACCAGCGGCCAAGCCGAGCAGCAAAATCAAGCCAAGCCGATGCAAAAGGGATGTCGTCAGGAATCTGCGCATGGAAAATCAGTGGTTGGCCTTGTTGTGCAGGATCGCCGCCTCGAGGCCGAGGATGTAGGTCGAGGCACCGAAGCCATTGATGCTGCCGATGCAGGCCTGGGCGATCATTGACTTTCGCCGGTACGCCTCGCGGGCGTGGACGTTGGTGAGGTGAATCTCGATGGCACGCACGCCCGAGCCGATGATGGCATCCTTGAGCGCGATGCTTGTGTGCGTGTACGCCGCCGCGTTGAGGATCACGTAATCGAAGTCGCTGGCCGACTGCTGCATCTGCGTCACCAGTTCGCCCTCGTGGTTGGATTGCTGAAACGCCACCTCGACGCTATGCCGATCGGCGTGTTCGCGAACCATCTCCTCGATGTCCGCCAGCGTCATGCTGCCGTAAATCTCCGGTTCGCGCTGGCCCAGCAGGTTTAGGTTTGGGCCGTTGAGGAACAGTACCTTCATGTCCAGGCGGATTATTATTCAGTTGCCGCGCTTTTGTCGAACTGATTTGTTGGTGCGGTCAACAGCCAGCCCAGTATCAGCCAGGCCGGCCAGGCCAGCGCCGGGATGTACAGCCCGAACTCGACGAACCCCTGCAGCGCCCAGGCCAGCAACCCAAGCCGTGCGGCGACCATCAGCGGATCGCCCAGACGCCGCCGGGCCAGCACCCACGCCGCTCCACCGATGAACGCCGCGTACAGCGCAAAGCCGGGCCAGCCGGAGTCGCTCGCCTGTTGCAAATAGTCGTTGTGCGTCAGCCGTGTCGGCTCGGCCCCGGGCACGCGGTGCCGCTTGTACGCGATTTGAAACGTCCCCGGCCCGGTGCCCAGCAGCGGCTCCTCCATTGCTGTCTGCGCAGCGGCACGCCAGTAGCCGAACCGCGCCCCGACACTCGTCGCCCCGCGGTCAAAATAGTCGGCGTACTTCACGGCGAACCCAAACAAGCCGATCACCATTGCTACGCCGACCAAACTGATTTTGAGTTTGACTGGCAAGGGAAAATGCAGAAACCAAGCACCAAACAACGCCAGCGCGATCAGCCAACCCGCCTTCGAGCCGGACCAGTAAAGGCAGGCCAAGCCGACCGCCGCCAAGCCAAGCGCGAGCGCGGCGCGGGGCATCCGCCAGCGCCCTTGGCCAAGCAGCAGCGCGAGCGACACCGGCAGCAATAGCAGGATCGCCCCGGACAGTGCGTTCGGGTAAAACATGCGTCCGTAAAGTCGCGTGCTGTACATGCGCTTGACCAACTCGAGTGGAAGCTGTCGCACCTTGGCCGCCGTCCCCGGCGACAGGGCGGCGATCTGTTTTTCGATTTCCTCCGGGATGGTTTTGCCCGCGTCATGCGCCTTGGCCGGCAGCGTTGCCGGGTTCAGTTTGCCGGACTCGATTTTTTCGATGATGGCGTTGCGTGTTTGCTCGAGTCCGCCGAACTTTTCGATGCAGGCGTCTGCAAGGTTCAGGGCCAGGCCAAGCGCCGCCCCCCAAAGCGCCAGCCTGGCCAGGCGCATCCGGCCCAGCACGAACAGCCCCAGATAAAACGCCGCGAGGCACGAGGCAAAATGAATCACCGTCGCTAGCGACATTGCCTCGTTTTCTGTCTGCAAAAACGACAGCAATTGCCACCCCAGCCAAGCGCTTGGCAGCCAGGCAAGCCACTTGGGCACTCCCGCCGGTAACTGCAGTTTTGGCTTGGCCAAGCGCGAAAAACCGAGCACGCACGCCAGCCCAAGCACGACGAGGATGCCAAGGTACGGGCGGACGTTTGATGGACTCTCATCACCCAAAAGCACGCTCTTGGGCGGGTGTAAATAGTCGAGAATGACCGGGTTGCCGAACAGGAACAGCGCGGTGAACAGCCAGACGCCGGTGAGGATCAGGAAGACACGGTCTTTTTGCTCTGGGGTGTCGGCGAGCATCGGGGCCGGTCAGAGTTTGAGCTTGAGCAGGCCAACCTCGAGCGCGAGTGCCTCCTGCACGTTGGTCGTCTCGAGCAGGCGCTGGGTGGCCTCGATCGATTGCAGGTTCTCGAGCGCCTGCCCGGGGGTCAGTCGTTGGCCGACGGTCTCTGAAGTGTCGGCCCATTCCTGAAAGTGCAGCAGTTCCCGGCCCTGCCGGAGCGCCGCCAGCCACACGTCGCGCAGCCACCACTGGAGCCCGGCGAGAAACTGCCCGCGTTGCCGCCGGTACTCCGCCTCGATTGCGGCGTTGAGTTCCTCCTTCAATTTCTCCCGGAGCACTGGCTCAATGTCGTCGTGCCGGTTCAGCGGTGACGACTCCACCTGGATTTTCTCGATGGTTTCGTGCTTGGCCGACAGGTGTTCCATCAGGTTGCCGAGCAACCGATAGCGCTCCATGAGCCCCGCGTCGGCCTCGGCGCTCATCCCGACGAACGATTTCAGCCAGGCTGCGTCGTTCGCCTCGAGTTGCACGTCGGCCCCGCCCCCGAAGTTCACCCTCATGCAACGGGAGCGAACCGTCTCACCGAGTTGATCCGGTTGGGTGGTCAACAGGACAAAGACCGTCCGCTCCGGGGGCTCCTCCAGGGTCTTGAGGAAGGCGTTGAACGTGGGGCCGGGCATACGGTCGGCGCCGGTAATGATCGCCACCTTGTATCGTCCCTCGGTTGGCTTGAGGGATATCTTGCGCGTCAAATAGCGGATTTGCTCGATGCTGATGATGCGTGATTTTTTCTCCGGTCGGACGAAGTCGAGGTCGGGGAAGTTGCCCGAGTCCACCTTGCGGCAGGGGATGCACTCGCCGCAGGCCTCTAGCGGAATGCCCGTTTCGCCTACCGCTGGCGGGGACTGGCAATTGAGCGTTCGCGCTAGCTCGGTCGCGTGGGCCTCGAGCGACTCGATCGTGCCGCCAACGAACAAATACGCGTGGCCGAGCCGCCCGTTGGCCAGGCTGCGCCGGAGCAGTTCGGTGGCGGGGTTGGCTGTCGATTGCGATGCGTCGGGCACGGGGGCGTTATACGGCCTGCGCTTGGCCAGGGCGATTCCGGAATTCGTTTTTGAACCGCCTGGCCATGCGCGTTTCTTGCCTCGGACGCGCTCGCTTGGCATGCTGCCCGCGGATGAACCGCATCGAAGAACGGTTTCAACGCCTCAAGCAGGAGGGGCAAAAGGGGTTCGTGGTGTACATCGGCGCGGGTGATCCCGACCTCGACGCGACGCACGACCTGGCGCTGGCGTTCGACGGGATCGGCGTGGACGTGCTGGAACTCGGCGTGCCGTTCAGCGATCCGCTGGCCGATGGTCTGGTCAACCAACTGGCGGCGCAGCGCGGGCTCGACTCCGGTACCACGCCGGGCAAAGTGCTGGAGACCGTTTCGCGAATCCGCGAGTCGTCCGGCATCCCGATCGTCCTCTACGTTTATTTCAACCTGCTGCACAAGCGGGGGCTCGCCGAGTTCGTGCAGGCCGCCGCCGATGCCGGCGTCGATGGGTTGCTCGTGCTCGATCTCCCGCCGGAAGAGTCGGAGGATTACGAGTCGCTGATGGCCGGTGCTGGCATGTGCCCGATCTATCTCGTCGCGCCGACCACGCCGGCCAAGCGCGTGGCGCTGATCGTCAAGCGCGGCAAAGGTTTCATTTATTACGTGTCGCGCGAGGGCGTCACCGGCATGCAGCAAACCGTCTCTGACACGATCGGGCCGATGACCCGGATTATCCGCGAGCACACCGACATCCCGATCGCCGTCGGCTTCGGCATCTCGAACCCGGAGCAGGCCGCCGAGGTCGCGAAAAACGCCGAGGCGGTCGTCGTCGGCAGCGCGATCGTCAACCAGATCGCCGACAAGGGCCGCGCCGCCGACCTCGTGCCGTCCGTCAAGGCGTTCACGGCGAACCTCATCAACGGCATCCGCTGATTTACCCCGTCAATGCAACGCAAGGATCGCTACATCATCATCATGGCCGGCGGCCGCGGCGAACGCTTTTGGCCGGTCAGCCGCGAGCGCAAACCGAAGCAGCTCATCACGCTGCTCGGCGAGCGGTCGTTCCTTCAACAGACGGTCGATCGCGTGAAGCCGGTTGCGCCACTGGAGAATATTATCATCATCACCAACGCTGTGCAGGCCGCCGCTGTGCGCAGGCAACTGCCCGAGTTGCCCAGGCGCAATATCTTCGGCGAGCCATGCGGCCGCGACACCTGCGCCGCAGTGGCACTGGGCGCGGCGCTGGTCGGCGCCAGATCCGAAAATAGCGTGATGGCCGTGCTCCCGGCCGACCACGTCATCCCCGACGGAGCCAGGTTTCGCCGTGTGCTGATCGACTCGATGGCCTTGGGCAAGCGCGAGCCGGCGCTCGTCACCATCGGCATCCAGCCGCACGAACCGGCCACCGGCTACGGCTACATTCAGGTCGGCAACAAGTTGGCCACGGCATCGACCAAGTCACTCAAGTCCACTTTTTTTGCCGCAAAAAAGTTTGTTGAAAAACCGAACCTCGCCACGGCCAGGCGCTACCTCAAGAGCGGCCGATACCGTTGGAACGCCGGGATGTTCATCTGGTCGCAAGAGACCCTCGCCGACGAGTTGCAGCGGCAGCAGCCAAAGCTGTTCGCCGCCGCTGAAAAGTGGCGCTGCATCCGCAGTTTAGCCAAGCTCAACGCCGCCTTGGCCAGGGACTATCCCAAGTTGGAAAAAATTTCCGTCGATTACGCCATCATGGAGAACGCGCAAAACATCGTCTGCGCGGACGGCGTCTTCGACTGGGACGACCTCGGCTCGTGGCCGGCCTTGGCGCGGCATCTCAAGCCGGACGCCGCTGGCAACTGCGCTGCCGCCGTCCTCGTTCAAATCGACTCCGCGAACAATGTCGTTTTCGACGCCCGCACGCGCAACCGCACGCCGATTGCATTGGTGGGTATTCGTGAAATGGTCGTCGTGCAGACCGACGATGTCACCATGGTTGCCCACAAGTCCGAGTCACAAAAAATAAAACAAATCGTCGCCCACTTGGCCAAGACCAAGCGTTTCGCACACTTGGTTTGACTCATGCTCCCAATCCTGATTTGTTCGTTCTGACAAGATGACTACCACGCTGCACTACGACAACGCCCGGATCGCCCAGCAGCTTTTCAACAACAACCCGAAGAACCTCCAGATGCTCGAGGCGCGCCTCGGCGTCAAGGCGACCAACCGCGACGGCTGGATCAAGCTCGACGGCGGGGAGGCCGACGTCGCGAGGGTGACCGGGTTGTTCCGGTCGCTCGAGAGCGCGGTCAAGGCGGGGGTGGCGATCCGCAACCCCGACTTCAGCTACGCGCTGAACACCGTGTTGAGCGACGGGCCGGAGGCGCTGGACGGGCTGTACTCGATCATGCTGCAAACCTCCGCGCGCAAGCCGGTGGTTCACCCGAAGACGCTCGGGCAGAAACGCTACATCGAGGCGATCCAGAATCACGATGTCACTTTTGGCACGGGGCCGGCCGGCACCGGCAAGACTTTTCTCGCGATGGCGATGGCCATCATGTCGTTGAAGGAGGAAAAAGTGTCGCGCATCATCCTCACCCGGCCAGCGGTCGAGGCCGGCGAGGCGCTTGGTTTTTTGCCGGGCGACTTGCAGGAGAAGCT
>QOAX01000142.1 GCA_003972865.1 Verrucomicrobiota bacterium
GTATCGACACCTTGATGCTCCGTCGTCCGCCCGCCATACCCCGCAAGCAAAACCGGCCCTTTCGGCGTCACATCCACCTTCGCAACTCCCACCGACACAGCTGCTCCACAAAGCGAACTTTTGAATGCCAGCGCGAAGCAAATGATCAGACTCAAACGAAAATAAATCATCATCTTATTGTACTTTAAAGATTATGCCAAACCGGGATTCATGATTCGTGTGTTTTGATTGAGCCCGCAAGGTTTACTCTTTCATTTGGATCGTACTTGGTTTCGATCTTTTCAAGATTAAGTCAGAGTGTTTCAGCTCTCATTCTTTTTAGAATGTAACCCTTTACAAAAACTTTTCCCCCAACAGGATTAGGCTTTAGCTGAGTTTCTTACAACCCGATAACTTCTCCTTCGAAGCTTCATGTTGGGTACCGGCCTAGTCCAAGTTTGAGTGCATTTCTTCCTTGGTTGGTGTCTTGGATGGCACTCCATCCTTCGGAATCTCCACGTTTGCAGTCCAGAGGATGGCATTAAGCATCAGTTTGCGATTGTCATCGTGCTGCCAGTTCATGTGCACGTGTCCGCCGGTAAAGCCAAATCCACGAGCGCCGTCAGGGCGTTCGTAGGCCCATGCCACATGCTGGCTCTCACCGTTGGCCACCGCCTTGCGAACGGCGGGATTGCCACTACGCGCGCCGTCAGGACGCCTCAGTGTCTTGGTCAGCGGCACGTCGGTGAGGATCGGTGTCACGCCCTTGAGATCCTTCACGAAGCGCATGTGATAGTACCACTCGTCGTTGACGCTGAAGGGCTTCACCCCGTTCCATATTGGATGCTTCTGTGCCTTAAAGTTTGGCGTCCAGTGAGGGTTCACAGACCAATTGAGATCACAGAAACCGCCCATCCACTCGAGGAACTTGTTGCCCGGGTCGCCCTTGATCGCCTCGGTGGCCCAGTGGATCATCACCACGCCGGTGCCCTTTTTCATAAGCGCATCGAACTGCTTTAGCTTCGGATTGAGCACATGCCCGCCGTGGCCGGTGCAGAAAATCACAATTGTGTCCGCGCCATTTAAGATCGATTCGTCCTTAGGGTATCCGTAATGCGGCACCAAGACCGCCTCGATTGGCAGGCCCGATTCATTCAGCCCCTTGGCCAAAATCATGTTCCCGGCCCGATGTTCGTGTGCCAGTCGACCATGGCTCGGCTTGCCGGAAATGAATACCGCCTTCGCCTTATCGGCCGCTTCACTTGTTGCGCCCAGCACCAGTCCGCTCAACACACATAGATTGAGGATTAATTTCTTCATTTGTTTGGTTCCTTCTTCGTTATTCGACTTCCCATGGCCACGGCTTCACCCGCGCCCGCACAGCCCACTTTTCCCATTTGCCGGCGAGAGCCTTCACCTTGTCCGGATATTTATTAGCGAGATCGGTTTGTTCCGAGCGATCATTCTCCATGTCGTAGAGCTGCCACGGATGGAGCTTGGCGTTCCCTCCGGAATCACCATAGCGCACCAATTTCCATTGGTCGTCACGGATGGCACCATTGAGGTGATGGTCAAAGTACAACGCGTCCGTGCGACTGAGATCCTTACCGCTAAAGGCTGGCTTCAGGCTAACGCCTTCCAGCGGTTGGATTTTGTTTCCTGCAAATTCCTTCGGATGCTTAATACCCGCAACATCCACGCAGGTGGCCATGAGATCGATGAGGTGTCCGGGCTGGCTCTCGAGCTTGCCGTTGTGCTCGGCGTTGAGGCCCTTGGGCCAATGGGCAATCAAAGGCGTGGAGATGCCGCCTTCGTGCGCAAAGTGTTTGTATTCGCGGAATGGTGTATTGGACACATTCGCCCAGCCTCGGCCCACACCGGTGAAGGTATCCTCTGCCCCTGCCATGGCGTCGGGCCCGTTTTTCACCGGGCGACCACCGCGCGTCTGCATCGGTGGCCAGATCTTGGTTTGAAGCCCGTCTCGGCCCAGTGCCTTATAATCCGTGCGGTACGGTCGATTCGGTTTGTAGCGGCCAAAACCCTCCGCGCACGCGCCGTTGTCCTGCAGATAAAAAATCAGCGTGTTGTCCAAGGTGCCCTGCCGCTCAAGTTCCGCCACAATGCGGCCGATGCCCTGATCCATGTTATCGATCATCGCCGCATAGACCTCCATGTTACGAATATCCCATTCCTTGTTGGGCGCCTTTTCCCATTCATCAGAGCGTGCGGAAATTTTTAGATTCTTGTCGATTAACCCCAGCTTCTTCAACCGCTCAAACCGCGCGGCCCGCACCTTGGCAAAGCCGCCGTCATACATGCCCTTGTACTTCGCAATATCCTTGGGCAACGCATGCATCGGCCAGTGCGCAGTGGTGTAGGCCACGTAGAGAAACACTGGCTTATCCGGCGACTCTTTCGCGTGTTCCTGAAGAAACATCACCGCGTTGTCGCTAATGGCGTCGGTGTAATAGTAGGTCTTGGGCTGATATTTCTCGTCATTCACCGGCGTGATAAAGCTGTTTGCGCGGCACAAGGTGGCCGGATCATAGAAACTACCCGCGCCAATGATGGTACCGTAAAATTTTTCAAAGCCGCGCTGCAACGGCCAGTTGTTCTTGGGACCCTGCGGCCGCGTATGCTTGGTGACATGCCACTTGCCGCTCATGTACCGGCGGTAACCGGCCACGCTTAGTGCCTCGGCAATCGTCACCACATCCCGGCCCAGTTCTCCACGGTAGCCGGGCAGTTTATTGTCCCCCGTCATCAAGCCGATACCAGCCTGATGCGGGTACATGCCTGTGAGCAACGAAGCTCGCGTGGGGCAACAGCGCGACGTGTTGTAAAACTGCGTAAATCGAATCCCATTTGTCGCCAGCCGATCAAGCGTCGGTGTCTTGATCTCGCTCCCGTAACAACCGATGTCCGAAAAACCCATGTCATCGGCCATGATCAGGACAATGTTCGGCCGCTTGGTTGCGTCAACCGCTGAAACCACCTGAGCAAATGTCATTACGAATAGAGTAAGGATCACTTTCTTCATTCTGTCATCCCCTTCACTTTACCTCCATGATTTCCACCATCATTTGTTTCAATTTGGAGACGATCTCCGGGTGCTTTTCAGCGAGATTCTTCGTTTCCCCGATGTCCGCCTCCAAGTCGTAAAGCTCCTCGACCTCCTTTCGCTTGGTGTCACGGGCGTAGCCGTACACGTTGTGCTTGGCTTTTAGGTATTTCCACTTGCCCCTACGGATGCCGTTGTTGCGGTACACGAACGTCTCGCGGTTGCCTCTTGGATTTTTGCCAAGCAACAAATCTGTTTGGTCAACCCCATCGATCACCCGGTCATTGGGGACCTTGAAGCCGGCGAGATTGGCGAAGGTGGGCATGAAATCCAGCGTCGAAAAGATAGCCTTGGACTCGGCACCCGCCGCCACCTGGCCTGGCCAGCGGACGATGCAGGGAACGCGGTAGCCCGCCTCATAACAGGAACCCTTCCCGTCCCGCAGCGGCCCAGCCTCGCCCCAGAAGATCGACCCCTCCGGGTGGCCGTTCTTTTTGTTGGTGTAGGCGGGTTGATTCCACGGGCCGTTGTCGGAGGTGTAAATCACCAGCGTGTTGTCGCGCAGGCCCTGCTTGTCCAGCACGTCGAGCAAACGGCCGGTCTCGTAATCGAACTCCTCCACCACATCGCCGTACAGGTCGCCATTTGAGTTTCCGCGAAAACGCGGTGAAGCATCGATGATGGTATGCATCATCGTGTGCGCCACGTAGAGGACGAACGGCTTTCCCTTGTCGCGTTTGTTCTTGAGGAAATCGATAGCTTTGTTCGTATAAAGGCGGGTGAGACTGGCCATGTCGCTCGTCTTGCCGGCAGCTTGGTTGTTCTCATGAAATGCCACTGTGCCGCCGTCATTCGCCCCCAAAGTACCGAAGTAATAGTCAAAACCCTGTGCATTGGGCATGCGAGAAATGATTGGCTTGCGGTTGGAGACATCCCACTTACCGATGCAGGCCGTCTGGTAGCCGGCCTCGCGAATCAGTTCAGCAAAGGTAATTTCACTCGCCGGCATTCCCCAACCCTTGCTGCGGAAGGGGTAACGCCCTGTCAACAGCGCCGAGCGCGACGGCCCGCAGACCGATTGCGCATAAAAACTGGTGAACCTGGTTCCCTCCTTGGCCAACCGATCCATGCGCGGTGTCTTGTTCTTCTTGTTGCCGTAACAGCCCAGATCCGCATAGCCCTGGTCGTCGGTGAAAATGATGAGGATGTTCGGCCGCACAGCATCGGCGTTGAGCGGAGAAACTGGGGCGAGGAATGCAAGGGCGAACATGACGACAAGAATCCTGCATTCTTTTATCCAGATACCTTGAGAGTTTGAGTTCATGGTTTTGAAATCACGTGTTAGCGACTGGGGGATTTCGGAGCTCCGCCAAGGTAGGGAAACTTGTCGAAGTCGGGTCCCTTGCCAGTCACTCTAGGGTCATTTGTTTTTTCCAGTTCAGCAAAAAGATGCGCCTTTAATTTTTTCACGGTCTCAGCATAGGCAGAATCGGCGGCGATATTCACCAGTTGATCGGGATCTTTCTTTAGATCGTATAATTCAGTGGCGGGGCGTTTTCCAAACGCCAGTTCATAGAGCCCGCGATGATGGGCGTCCTTATCCCGGTTCTCAACCATGTAGGTCTTAGTCGGACCATTGTCACAGTCGCTCAACCAAGCTCCCTTAATCGCCGCCTTTTGATAATTGGGAGTGCCCGCCGGCCAACGGTCGGGGCGAAAGTTGTGGAGATACAGAAAGTCGTGAGTCCGGATGGCTCGAGTCGGGTAGCCACCCATATCCTTCCCTTCCTGGCCCGGCACATGCCGTTCCTTGCCATGAAGTACGTAGCTTCGGTCGCTCTTGTCCTTGCCCACGAGGAGCGACAACAGGCTCCGACCGGAAACATTGCTTGGAACATCCAAATCTGCAGCCTGATAGAACGTCGGTGCCACATCGACGAGGCTTACGAAATCGTTCACCACCGTTCCCGCTTTCACCTTCGACGGCCAACGAATTGCAAGCGGCACTCGGGCCCCACTGTCATAGTTGTTGCTCTTGCAGCGCGGGAATGGCATGCCGTGATCGCCCGTCATGACGACGATGGTGTTGTCGAGTTCACCGCTCTCCTCAAGCACCTTAATCGCGTCCCCAACCAAGCTGTCGAAACGTTGCACCTCAAAATAATAATCCGCAACGTCGCTGCGGACTTCATTGGAATCCGGGAAATGTGCGAATAATTTAATTTTTGAAAGGTCCATCCCGCTTTTAACCCCCGAACCCTTGGCGTAACCGCGGTGTGGATCGGAACTGCCCAGCCAGTAACAGAACGGCTTGCCACTCTCCCTGTTCTTCATAAAGGCGCGGAAGTTTTTGTAGCGGGATCCCGCTGGTTGACGGCCTTTCCTTTGGGTGCGGCCCGGCCCCCATCCTTTGCTGCTGACACCAGTCACGTAACCGGCCCTGGCCAATAGTTCGGGATACGTGTCATACTTGTCAGGAAATACACTCCAGAGATTACCCGCACCTTCAAGTCGCCAATGCCATTGGCCAGTTAGGATGGCACCGCGCGACGGCGTGCAGGACGGCGATGACACGTAGGCGTGACGAAACAGTGCCCCCTCCTTGGCCAAACGATCGAAGGTCGGCGTCTTGACCACCGGATCACCGTACGAACCGGCATGTGGCCAACCCCAGTCGTCAGCAATGGCAAAAAGGATGTTCGGCCGCTCAGCCGAATGCAGGGAACAGGCAAACAGAAAAATCAGCTGTGGCAAATATCTCATGAGTGGCAGGCATTCTCCCCGCAGTCCCTTCGCTAAACCAGCACAAACCCTGGCTTCAGCGACAGATCGTTACTTTGGCGAAACC
>QOAX01000144.1 GCA_003972865.1 Verrucomicrobiota bacterium
TGATGCTGAAGCCACCGGATGGCTGGCGCCGGCATCGGATAACAACGCGATGAGCGTTTCTCTCTGGCAGAAGCTCAACACGGTTAGGAATTCCTCGACCTTTTGGTTCAGGGCGACAAGCGCGCCCAGCAACGCGCGCAATTTCCAGGCCCACATTCCATGGGGTAACAACAACATTTACTTCGACACAGGCGGTTGCTGCGGAGGGGGAGACACCCGCATTGTGAAGAATTCGACCATAGACTTCCTTGAATGGCATCACTTTGTATTCATCAAGGATGAAGACCACAAGGAGATCTGGGTTGACGGTGAGCTCTTTCATGAAGGCGAAAACACCACCGCGCTGTTTGACGACTGGACGTATCTTGCCATCGGTTCCAGCGGTACCGGGGACTACGCCGCTGCTATTGTGGATGATTTCGGGGTTTGGGCCAGGGCCATTACACCGGAGGAAATCGCCACCATTTATAATGGTGGGAGCGGAAGCCCCCTTATGACCGACGCGCTGTCAGCCGGCGCCAATACCATCGCGGTCGAGATTCACCAAGCCAGCGGCAGCAGCTCCGACATCCGCTTTGACATGATGCTCCGCGGAGAGACCAGCCAAGGTGGTGGTGACAATGTTTCAGACCCGCTCTTTTTCGCAGAGCCGGCAATCCTACGGACTCGATCATACAACACCGGAAACGAAGAATGGAGTGCTTTGACCGAGGCATTCTTTACCATTGAGGGAGCCACGGTTGACACCTCCAACCTGGTCGTCTCAGAACTGCATTACCACCCCGCGAACCCGACCACCCCAGCGGAACTGGCTGAAAGCAGCGATCGCGACGACTTCGAGTTTCTGGAATTTCTCAACATCGGGAGGGCCGCACTGGACCTGACCGGCATCCGTTTCGCGGCAGGGATCAACTTTGACTTCCCCAACAATACCGTCCTGAAGGCCGGCAAGCGCCTCCTTCTGATCCGCAACCGTGCAGCGTTTGAGGCCAGATATGGCGCTCCGGTTGGCATCCAGTCATTCGAGTACACCGGCCGATTAAACAATGACGGGGAACAGTTGCTCATCACCGGAGACGGTCAAAAAACGATCCACGATTTCACCTACAACGACCAGCTTCCGTGGCCGAAAGAGGCGGACGGCGCTGGGTCGAGCCTGATTCTTGTCAATCCAGCTGAGGGACCTCCGCACGGCAAACCAGCCAGTTGGACTACTAGCCGCTATCTCGGCGGATCGCCCGGCAAAGCCGAGCCGGCGGGAATCACCTACGGTGCCTGGGCCGCCCTGAACGGAATCAAGGGCGAGTCAAACGACGACGACGACAGAGATGGCATAAGTAATTATTGGGAGTTTCTCTTCGGCTCTCGACCGGACCTGGCCTCCGAGGCCCCTGCATTTGGTATCACGGTTCGGAGCATTGACGTTGACGGGGTGGTCGACGACTATCTGTTCCTGACATTCCGCAAGAATCTCGGTGTCGACGTGCCGCTGACAGTCGAAGTTTCCAGTGACCTCATCACTTGGTCCTCGGACTCCGCCATGATCGAACCGGTGTCTAAAGCCGACAACGGCGACGGTACCGCAACGGTCACCTTCCGCTTTGACCGTCCAATTGGCCAAGGGCAAAGCCAGGCCTTTGTCCGGCTGCGCGGCAACTGATTCACGACCAAATCTAGGGTGGCCGAACCCATCAGGTCGCCGAGCCCACCAACAGTACAGCTACGATTGTTGTTAGTAGGAGGTGTTTCATTTCCCTTGAGCTTTTAATTCTTCACTCGTCTTGCCGCCGTGTTTGCGGAGGAGGTCGGCGGTTTCTTTTCATTGGGGAATGCTATCCATCAATTGACTGATTCGTTGATTGGCAGTGGCCATTAGCTTCACCTGCTCGTTATCAGGAACTTCCATTTCGTCAAGCAGCCCGCGTCGCCGGGCCTTATTGCGCTGGTAGGCGCCACAGAGATGGAAGCCGATGCATCCCGGGTTCTTGTGCAGCGCCGCCAGTGTTTCTGCGTACCAAGTGCCGTTGTTCGGCCTAAATGCAGCCTTACTACGCATATCCACTCCCGCGGCATCAGCTAACAGAACTGGCTTGCCCGTCTTTTTATGCCACTCGTCCAGATGTTCGACCGGATTCCTGAAGTCTTGGAACGACAACACGTCTACGAAAGGCAATGCGGCCTTAATGACTTCCATCGCGATCGGCGCATTCGCCTCGTAGCGGTCGCCGAGTAACAGGTGGCGCTTGTCGTACCGCCGGATGGCGTCGTGAGTCGTCTTGTAATAGAGGTGGGCCAGCTCGGTGAGTTCCTTGCGTCCCGTTTCCGTTTTTAGGCGGTCGGGATCGAACATCGGGCCGCGCCATGCATTCGGCGGCCGCTGGTGAATCCAGCAGGGGCAGTCACTGTAGAAGTAGCCGATCAGATTCGGGTCGTTGCTTAATTCAGCGCAATGCGACCGGGCCACGTAATCACACCAATCCTTCCAGTCCCTGCTTCGGAAGTCGTAATGAACGGTGTGCTTCTCCCATTGATGCGATTCGGTGAACGGCAACAGGTGGCAATAGGGCATACCGAGCGCCTTGTACTCATCCACCGTGAAGGGGCGCGAATGCTGCCACTTTCGCACCGTCACTTCCTGTACCCATCCGACCGTGTTGAAACCCCATGCCTTGAGATTGGGAGTCACGGACTCCTTGATCCATCGAATGGTGCTACCGCCGTATTTCTTTCGCCAGATGTCGATGTTTTCCGGATAACGGAGGCTCGCGGGATCGATGTGGTTCAGCCCCATCGTAAAGAACGGCTTCCCGCCCGGCGTGATCAACCACCAGTGTTCTTTCCGCTGGCCAAGCGTGAAGAAGCCGTCCGGTTCGGGCTGCGTTGTTTTTGGGGCAGGCTGTGCGCCACGGGTATGCGATAGCGGCCAGGCGGCAGCGGCAGTGCCCGCAGCAATGACCGATCTAAGAAAGTGTCGTCGATTGGGTGCTGTTGTCATGATCTCATGCGTCCGATTGTTGTGATTAGTAGGTGTTTCATTACAGAAACATCTAACCAATTGACTACAAATGACTTAAAAATTTGATGTTTTCTCGGTCACACCTTTGGTCACACTTTTTCGCTATTTTACACCAAAAATCCAGAAGCATAAGGAAAGCGGTGATTTTTCTGTATTGGCATCAGCGATTTTGATTTATCTGAACCCCCAAAGACAGCTCCAAATCCGTTTTCTGAATCCAGTGCTAGGTGTGGAAGAGTCAGCGATATGCGAGAAAATCACTCCGTTGCAGTAGAACCAAAACCCGTCAGCGTTCAAGTGGTGAAGCATGTTGGTTTGGAGAAGCCGAGTGAGTCACTCTGATCTATGTATCAGTTCAGCCATTCGCTGGGCGGCGTGTAGTATGTATCGAACAGCAAGTCTAATACTCCAAATTTCCAAGCGACTAGAAGGATTACGCCAAAAAGCACACCAACCACAAACAAATATGTTTTGTATCCTTTCGACACAACGCGCCGATCACGCCAGAAGTTAACAACTTGGCCAAGTGAAAAATTGGTCGATTTAACTGTTGCCGCTGAACCCGAACCGGTCAGCGTTCAAGTGGTGGAGTGGGTTGGTTTAGTTGCCAGCAGCTTTCAATTCTTCACCCGTCTTGCCGCCGTGTTTGCGGAGGAGGTTGACAGTTTCATTCGTCCTCATTTCAAGGTCCGCCATGTATATCGACGACTTCCCCTCGTGGGAAGAGTACCATGACATCACCGCCTCCGTCGACGTGATGGCAACGAATCCGGGATAGGAATTATCACCACCGCTCGGAAGCTCAGCAAACTCGTGCAGTTCGCTTCCGACCAACCAGCACATCGATGTCTTCGGCCCCCTGTTGGTCGAGTGCCGACCGCCGACAACCGTTCGCCCGCCCCACTTTGCGATCAACGGGCCTCCAATATGGCGGTCAAGATTACGACGTATCCATTTCGTGTAGGGCGGGTTCGACTGCAAGAGTTGAGCCGTGCCCCGACGCCTTCCAATGCCCAGGATGCCACCTTGTTGGTCAAAGAGAAAAGCCGTCTCGTCACCGGCTATCTCCTGGAACGCCGCGCGCTTCCGCCAGATCAGTCCATCATCGCTCTCTAACATAAGTGATTCGATATCGTTTGGCTCACCCTTTGGTCCAACATCAAAGCCAATCTTGCGCCGCCCGCAGAGGAATGCCTTTTCTCCAAAGGCAGCAGCACGCCAAACATAATGGCCAAACGTGCCATCCAAGAGTATAGGTTCTGACCATTTGGCGCCGTCCCCTGACCAGGACGCATATCCCAGATGTAAGTTGAGTTCCAAGTCAATGTTGCTCTTCGCTGGCCCGTTGCCACTGTACCAAGTTCCGGTGTAAACGAAGAGCCGATCCTTGAAGACAAGGAAGTGCGGGTCCCGGGTATCTCGATTTGGCACACTAAACGTGTGCACCTGCATCCACTTATGGGTATCTTTGCTCGCTAGAATGATCACCGACGCGTTGGGACTGACCCCATGTCCATCAAGGCAGCTCCTGAATGATAGGTAGAAAACCCCTTTGAACAGGGTCAGATCCGTGAACGCATTGTGGTGGCCGTCGTCAAAGACCTTGCGGACGTTCCTTACGTCGACCTTCGGTGTATCGACGAGCAGACTTTCTTTGGTCACTTCCAAGTTCGGCTGGACATTGGTACCCAGATCGAGAGAAGCGCACCCCACCAGCACCGCCGCTGCGATTGTTATGAGTAGGAGGTGTTTCATTTCCCTTCAGCTTTCAATTCTTCAGAAGTCTTGGCTCCGTGTTTGCGGAGGAGGTCGATGGTTCCCGAAAATCCTTCTCTATCTTGACATCTGAAAACTGGAAAGTTTCGCCTCCGAGAATATCAGTACTGGTCAGTGTCGGGCACCAATGTCTTTCGATATGTTCGACCACCAGTTCGGTACCACGGGTGTGAGGCACAAAGGGCTTACTACGTGGATTATACATCGTATCCGTCAGGTCACGCACAAGGGCAACATTCTGACCCTGATAAACCATTTGCCGGATTGAAAAAGGCCGGCCAAGCACACACATGTTTGCGTGTACGCCTAGAATGATCACATTCGTGATCCCGCGCTGCTTCATGAGATAATATGCTTCAGGACTGTCGGTGACTGCATCCTCATCAGCCATTTTAATGGCTGCAATCTGGCGAAGGTCCATGCGTCCGGCACCAGTTGGGCACCTCGGTTGACAGTCACAGCCGTTGTCCGAGTCATCGATGGGCAATGCCTGTTCGCGGGTTTTATCGAGTGAACACCAAGCGCGCAGCGGCACTTCTGTCTTCACCACGGGTGCCGCTTTGGCGCGCATCCTCATCGGAGTGTTTTCGTAGTGTTTCACGCCGGAACTGGGGCAATGAATAATGAGGACACCCCGGGAGCGAAGCGCAGACACGAATGCATTGATTCGGGGTGCCATTTCAGCACAACGTCGCGATGCCGAATCACACCAATGGCTTGACCACATATCGCAAATAACCACTGCAGTTTTTTCCGCCGACCATTTCACATCAACAGTTTTGACGACATCCTTGCCATCCTGCAAATAACGGGACCGAGCCTTGAAGGCAACCGTTGTCGAATCAGCATGGCTTAAAGTTGGGCTAATAAGTAAAATTGGTAATGCACAGAGGTGGAACCAATTGACTGTGTTTTTGACGTTCAACATCGTTAAATCAGTAGCAAAAAGGGACAAGAAAAACGATGCTATTCTTCATTTGCCTTCAGCTTTTAATTCTTCACCCGTCTTGCCGGCGAATGCAGCGGGATTCAAGAAAGGCGAACGGCCCGGAGAGAATGCGGTTGATACCAAGACGATGCCCAAGGGAGAACGTGC
>QOAX01000021.1 GCA_003972865.1 Verrucomicrobiota bacterium
ATCTCCACCTGCAGCGATGAGTAGTTCGACGACTTCCTTGTGACCACTGAAGGCCGCATAAAACAAAGGAGTCCATCCAAGCTTATCCTTCGCATTCACGTCCGTACCGGAAGCGATGAGAAGGTCAGCGAATTCCTTGTGACCGGCCTCAACCGCATGATGCAAAGGAGTCCATCCACCACCATCCTTCGCATTCACATCCGCACCGGCAGCAATGGCTTGCTTGGCGGCTTCAATGTTTCCGTCTATGGTAGCTTGAGTCAGCGCACCATCTGGGTTTCCACACCCAACCAAAACCACGGCTGCGATTGTTGTGAGTAGGAGGTGTTTCATTTCAACATGACCCAGAAAGTTGAGAAGAGAGTCTTATTATTGCCACGTGGCGTAAAGCCCTCCCCCCTCCTTCCCCTTTGTAACCTGCCACCTCTTTTACGTGGAAAAGGGTTCAGAGAAAGGAACGAAGAAGAAAAAAAGTGTCAATTAAGGGATAGCCTTGCTCTGAATTGCCCTGAATGGTGCACCGAGACTGACTGGTCCAAAAAAAGAAAAAACCCTTTGTTTCAAAGGTTAAAACAAAGGGAAATTGGTTGCGGGGGACGGATTTGAACCGCCGACCTTCAGGTTATGAGCCTGACGAGCTACCGGGCTGCTCCACCCCGCGATCCGAACGGCAGGCCAACCTGCCACTTAATCGCTAACTGTTCAAGCTCATTCCGAGAAACATTTAAAATTGTGCCGAGCCAAGCGCGTTCTATTTGCGCTGCCAGAGTGGCTCGACCATCTCGGCATTCAGTTCCCGCCAAGCGGAAAGGAGCTCTTCACGCTTGGCCTTATTTTCGGTGGCCAAGTTGTTTTGTTCGGCGATGTCATTGGCCAAGTTGTAAAGTTGCCATTCGTCGGATTGGCCACGGCGCGGGTTTCTCAACAGCTTCCAGTTGCCCATTCGCAGAGCCGCCCGGCGGTCCTGGCGCCAGAACAATTTTTCATGCGGTGCTGCTTTGGTTTTGTGTGTCAAAAAGGGAATGAGGTTGACGCCGTCGAGTTTACGTTGGGGCTTGGCGATCGAGCCCCCTCCGGCGGCAACTGATGCTGTGGCAAAGATGTCCAATGAGATGACAGGTTGTTCGTAAACCTTGCCCTTGGCCAAGCGGCCCGGCCACTGTGCCATGAACGGCACCCGCAAGCCTCCCTCGTAAACACTCCCCTTTCCGTCACGCAACGGTTTGTTACTGGAGGTGAGTTCCCTGATTGGGCCGCCATTGTCGCTGAGGAAAAAGATGAGCGTGTTTTCCTCCAGTTGCTCCCTGCGCAACTTGGCCAGCACGGCACCTACACTGTTGTCCATGTTGGACAACATGGCGGCAAAGATGCGCCGGTGAATGTCCTGGATATGCGCAAACTTTTCCATGTAGGCATCGGCACCCTGCATCGGGCTGTGCACGGCGTTGTACGCGAGCAGCAGGAAAAACGGCCTGTCCTTGTTGCGGCCGATGAAGTCCACCGCCTCCCGGGTGAAGGCATCGGTGAGGTAGGCTTCCTCCACCACCGGCTGGCCGCCACGAACGATCGGGTTGTTGGCGTCATAAGCCGGCTCAGTCCCATTCATGTGGGTGGAGTAGATGACCCTGCCGTCGGCACTCGTGAATCGCCCCCTGCCGCCCCCTGGCAACACGCTGCGGCGCAGCCAGGTCGTCACACCGTCCCACGGCGGAGGCACGAAGTAGTGCCCCTCATGGGTGAAACCGAAAAACTCATCGAAGCCATGCCGAAATGGATGAAACTCGGCGTGCCCGCCCAGGTGCCATTTGCCAATCAAGCCGCTGACATATCCAGCCTGCCGCAACCGCTCCGCCAGTGTCTCCTCGCCCTGCGGCAACCCGACACCGGGAAGCTCGTTGTGATGACCAATGGGGTTGAACTCATAGCCGAAGCGGGTCTGGTAGCGTCCCGTTATCAGGCCCGCCCTTGAGGCGCTGCAAAACGGCGCCGTGACGTAGCCGTTGGTGAATCGCACGCCATTGCCCGCAATCGAGTCGATGTGCGGAGTGGGAATCTCCGTGTTCCCCTGACAACCCAGTTCCCCATAACCCAGGTCATCCGCCAACAGGATGACTATATTTGGCTTGGCCAAGCTACGATCCGCGGCTCGCGTTTGGCCAAGCGCCGTTAATCCGAGCGCAAACAGACAAATCAGCTTGGCCAAGCGGCGTCGCATGACTTAGCCCTCGGGGTACTCCACGTCGAACCAGGTTTTCTCGGCAGCCGCCTTGAGCGCAAGGTCCATCACGGTTTGGACGCGTGCGCCCTGGAGGAAGGACGGATCGCACTCGCGCTGGTTTTGAATGGCGTCGATGAACTCAAAATCCTGATCCCAGCGAAAGACGCTGCCGGGATCGCCCTGCGAAGGATCCCGGCTGCTTCCTGGCCAAGTAAGGAACTCACGGGGAACATCGACTGTCTCCAGGCCGGCCTGGCCCCTGCGCGCGATCTGAAATTGGTTGGGGTTTGCGAGCTGGAACACCATCGATGCCTCGCTGCCGTTGATCTCGCAATAATCCTGGCTGCGAGCACCCTCACCACGACCCGTGGCCAGCTTGCTGCTCTCGAGCACGCCGGTTGCCTGGTTTTCAAACTCGGCCATCACGGTGACCCAGTCCTCGAGATCGGACTCGAGCCCCTGCCTGTCGTCGATGAATCGGCGCGTGTCGGCGGTGAGACGTTTCATGTCGCCTATGAGAAAATGCGCATAGTCGAGCCGGTGCGAAAGCATGTCCCCCAGTTCGCCCGAGCCGGCCATGTGGCTGAGCTGCCGCCAGCCGATGTTGCGCTCACCCCAATCCTGCAGGCGGCAGGTGCGGATGTGATACGGCTGACCGATATCGCCGTTCTCGACGAGGTGTTTCATGTAGCGCATCGCCGGCACAAAGCGATAGGTGAACGCGGTCATGTGGCGGACGTTGTTCTCGCTGGCGCAACGGAACATGTCGAGCGTCTCCGGCCGGTTCATGCCAAGCGGTTTTTCGCAGAGGACGTGCTTGCCGTTTTTGGCGGCGGCAATCGCCATCGGCGCGTGGGTGAAGTTCGGCGTGGCGATGATGACGGCGTGAATGTCGTCGCGCTGAACGAGTTCGTTGTAATCCTGCGTGTGCACCGGTACACCGGTTTGCTGGACGGCGCGCTCAAGCACCTCGGCGCTATTGTCGCACAGCCCCACCAGCCTTGTGTCCGGACAGAGTTCCAGTCCCGGAAGATGATTCTGCAACGCGATACCGCCGCAGCCGATGATTCCTACTCCAATGGTTGCCATGTCGAACAAGCGCTTGGCCAATCGGCAGTAAGCACCACCAAAATCACCCCAGTTTGGTCCAGCGGGCGTTGTTTTTGGACGACTTCACGACGGCCTCAATGAAGGCCATGCCTCGTATGCCGTCTTTGATTTTCGGGTAGTCCAGCGCGCAATCGTCCTTGGCCAGTTTACGGCGGTCGAGCTTGGCGCGGATGTGGTTGGCAAAGTTCACGTAGATATTTGCGAATGCCTCGAGGTAGCCCTCGGGGTGCGACGGCGGGGTGCGGGCGGCGTTGGCGGCGGCGGCGCCGAGGTAGCCGTTGCCGGTGCGGTACACCTGCATCGGCTGGTCGGGCCACTTGAGGAGCATGGTGTTGGGCTCGTTCTGGTGCCACTCGAGGCTGCCGCGTTCGCCGTACACGCGGATGTTGAGATTGTTCTCCTCGCCCACGGAAATCTGCGAGCTGTGCAGCACGCCCTTGGCACCGCCGCGGAATCGCAGCAGCACGTTGCCGTCGTCATCGAGCTTGCGTCCGCTGACAAATGCGGTGAGGTCGGCGGCGAGTTCCTTGATTTTCAGGCCGGTGATGTATTCAGCGAGGTTTTCCGCGTGCGTACCGATGTCGCCGATGCAGCCGGCGGCACCGCTGCGCTTGGGGTCGGTGCGCCAGCCGGCCTGTTTCTGGCCGGTCAATTCCAGCCGCGTGGCGAGCCAGCCCTGCGGGTACTCGACGACCACTTTGCGAATCTTGCCCAGCTTGCCGGCGGCGACCATGTCACGCGCCTCCTTCACGAGCGGGTAGCCGGTGTAGTTGTGCGTGAGGCCATAGAGGCAGCGGGTTTTCTTCACGAGTTTCTCGATGGCCTTGGCCTCCTTGAGATTGAACGTGGCCGGCTTGTCGCTCAGCACGTGGAAGCCATTTTCCAGCGCCATCTTGGCCGGGGGAAAATGCATGTGGTTGGGCGTGACGATGGACACAAAATCCATGCGCTCCTCCGCCGGCAACGCCGCCTCCCTGGCGATCATCTCCTCAAACGTGCCGTAACAGCGCCTGGCAGGCAGGAAGAGGTCGCGGCCGCTGACCTTGGACTTGCGTGGACTGGATGAGAACGCGCCACACACCAGCTCGATTTGGCCGTCCATGTTCGCGGCGATACGGTGCACTGCGCCGATGAACGCACCCCGGCCACCGCCAACCATTCCGTAACGAATTTTTCTGCTCATGTTCTGTGTTTGATACGAATTGATTTCCGAAAGATGTTTGCCTCAAGGCGAACCGGCTTTATAGTTCGGGCCGTGCGACAAGTCAATCGTGACTTGCCATCCAAGGCGGCCAGACCCGGTTGACTTCATTTATCGGGTGAACTCACGAACCCAATTTGCCCGGTCAAAACGACCGGCGGCTTGCGTGCCAAGTTAGCGACAAATGCAGATTCATCTGCTCAAGGGAAAAATACACCGGGCATTGGTGACTGATGGCAACATCGAGTACGAGGGCAGCCTCACCATCGACCATGACTTGATGGACAAGGTGCGTCTGTTTCCGTACGAGCGCGTTGTCTGCGGCAACCTGGCCAACGGCAACCGGTTCGAGACCTACGTAATCCCCGGTAAACGCGGCTCCGGCGACATCATCCTCAACGGTGCCACAGCGTACCTTGGCCAGGCGGGCGACCGGCTGACCATCTTGGTCTTCGGCCTGCTCGACGAGAAAACCGTGCCGGGCCACCACCCGCGCGTCATTGTCCTCGGCGAACACAACGCCATCATTGAGGAGCGAAACATCTAAACCCCATGAGTTTCACCGCCTGCGAGATCGCCGAACGCATCGGGGGAGAAGTCGTTGGCGACGGTGGCATCGAGCTTGGCGGCTTCGCCCAGGCCGACGCGGCCAGGCCCGGTGACCTCACCTTCGCCGAGAACGAGGAATTCTTCCGCTTGGCAGAGCAAAGTAAAGCGAGCGCCATCCTTGCCCCCGGCAAATTCACCTCCGAAACCAAGACGATCATCCGTGTGAAGGATGCCCGCATCGCCTTCGCCCGGGTACTTCCGCTGCTCTTCCCGGAGAAACAGTTCGCCCCCGGCATCCACCCGAGCGCCGTTATCGCAGAGAGCGCCCAAGTCACCGACACCGCTACCATCGGCCCAAACTGCGTCATCGGTGAAGGTGCCGCCATCGGCGAGCAAACGGTGCTCGAGGCCAACTGCACTGTCGGCGACCACTCGACGCTTGGCCAAGCGGTGCGCCTGTTCGCCAACGTATCCGTTTACTCGCAGTGCAAACTGGGCGACCGAGTCCGGGTGCACTCCGGCACAGTGATTGGCTCCGATGGCTACGGCTACGTTTTTGATCAGGATCACCATCGCAAAATCCCGCAAGTCGGCGGCGTAGTGATCGAGAACGACGTCGAGATCGGGGCCAACTGCACTGTTGATCGCGGCGCACTCGGCGACACCCTCATCGGCGAGGGCACCAAGATCGACAACCTCGTGCAGATCGCCCACAACGTCATC
>QOAX01000182.1 GCA_003972865.1 Verrucomicrobiota bacterium
AGCTAAAGGAAAGCGTGCGCGGCTTGGCCGAGGCATGCGAGGCGTTCGGCACACCGGTCACCGGCGGCAACGTCAGCCTGTACAATCAAAACCCGGCTGGGGCAATCGACCCGACGCCGACGGTCGGCATGGTGGGCTTGATCGATAAGCCGGAACACATTACCAGCCAATGGTTTAAGGATGAAGGAGATGCCGTCATCCTGCTTGGTCAAGCGGTGAACAGCGACGATCCCCTTTTGGGCTTGGGCGGCTCTGCACTGCTACAGGTCGAGCACGGCCGCAAGGAAGGCACGCCGCCGCCGTGCGACTTGGCCAAGGAGGGCGCGCTGCACGATGCGCTGCTTGGCCTGATCGCGACTGGCGCTGTAAAGAGCGCGCACGACTGTGCCGAGGGCGGCTTGGCTGTGGTACTGGCTGAGTGCTGTATTTCCCAACTCACCGCCCGCAACACCCCCCGACTCACCGGCGCGTCGCTGGACTTGGGCGAGCTTGGCGGCTCGCGGGTGGACGCGATGTTGTTTGGTGAGTCGCACGGGCGCGTGGTCATCACGACGAGCGAAGCCGAAGCCGGTGCGGCGATTGAGCGGGCCAAGTTGCTCGGTGTCCCGGCGGCGCGGATCGGTGCGGTCACCGGCGGCGACACGCTTGACATTGTGATCAGTGAAACCCATTTCTCGTGGGAGTTGAAAGAACTCCACGACGTATGGTGGAACACCATCGCACGAGCCATGGAACAATGAGCGAAACACATCCCCGGCACTATTGCGGCGTCTTCGGTGTTTACGGCCACTCGAACGCGGCGCAGTTGACCTATTACGGCCTGTACGCGCTGCAACACCGCGGACAGGAGAGCGCCGGCATTGTCACCTGCGCGGACGGGCAGTTTCGCTTGCATAAGGGAATGGGCCTCGTGTCGCAGGTGTTCAAGGGCAAGGCACTCGAGAGCCTAAAGGGCAACATGGCGGTCGGCCACACGCGCTACTCCACGACCGGCTCGTCGCACCATCGCAATTCCCAGCCGCTGACGGTCGACTGCAGCAAGGGCCAGATCGCCATCGCCCACAACGGCAACCTCACCAACGCCGCGCAGCTTCGAGATGAACTAGAGTTGAACGGCTCCATTTTCCAAACCACGGTGGACAGCGAGATCATTCTGCACCTGATGGCCCGGCCGTCGGGCAACGGCGACAGCAACCTCGTGCAGAGCTTGCAGCGGATCAAGGGCGCTTATTCGCTGGTCATCATGACCGAAAACGAGCTGATCGGCGTGCGCGACCCGCACGGTTTCCGGCCGCTCTCCATCGGAAAACTCGACGGCGCGTACGTGCTCTCGAGCGAGACGTGTGCATTCGACCTCATCCAGGCCGAGTTCATACGTGACGTCGAGCCGGGTGAGATCGTCATCATCAACGCCGATGGCATCAAGTCGATCAACGCCTTCCCAATGCAACAGCGCAAGGCATTCTGTATTTTCGAGTATGTTTATTTCAGCCGGCCGGACTCGATCATCAGCGACCGGAGTGTGTACGGCGTGCGCGTGAACATGGGCCGCGAGATGGCCAAGGAGACCGCCGTCGAGGCCGACATCGTCGTGCCGGTGCCGGACAGCGGCAACTGCGCCGCGCTGGGCTACGCGCTCGAGACCGGCCTGCCGTACGAGATGGCGTTTGTGCGCAACCACTACGTCGGCCGTAGCTTCCTGCAGCCGTCGCAGCTCATCCGCGACTTTAACGTGCGCGTGAAACTCAACCTCATCAACGAGCTGGTCGAGGGCAAGCGAGTGATCATCGTGGACGACTCCATCGTCCGCGGCACCACGAGCAGGGCGCGGGTGAATAACCTCAAGGAAGCCGGTGCCAAGGAGGTGCACATGCGCGTGAGTTGTCCGCCGCACATGAACCCGTGCTTTTACGGGATCGATTTTCCTGACCGCAAAAAACTGATGGCGGCCAACCACTCGGTCGAGGAGATTTGCGACTATCTCAACGCCGACTCGGTGGCGTACCTGTCGAAGGAAGGCATGGTGAAGGCGACCGGCCTGCCGGCGGAAAACTTTTGCATGGCCTGCTACGATGGTGACTACCCGGTGGCATTTGACCCGACGGTGGACAAGCACATCATGGAGCAGCGCCGCGCCCGCGTGGAGAGCATCGGCGAGGCGCTGGCAAAGGAGGAACTGCAGACCCGGCTGCTCTGAGCGCGCTTGGCCAGGCGGCAGCTTATTGGCCAAGCGGCAGCCAGGCGGCAAGAATCTCCTCACGGAAGAAAATCCAAATCAGCGCCGCCAGCGAAATGTACGGCCCGTACGGCAGCCGGGCCGACCAGTCGCGCCGGCCAATCGCGATCAGCAACACGCCGACCACCGCGCCGACCACCGCGCTGGCCATCAACGAAAACAGCGCACCCTGCCAGCCGACGAACGCCCCGATGGCCGCCATGAACTTCACGTCGCCAAACCCCATCGCCTCGCGTGGAATGACCAGCTCGTCCGTTTCCACCCGGATGAATGGCACCGTCTCCGGGTCGAACGACTCGTCGCCGATCAGCAGCCGCCTGGGCGACAGTGCAACGTCGGCATCCACGCAGCAGCGGTCGACCAGCTCGATCCGCTTGGCGTGCAGGCGAATCGTGTCCGAGTTGCGAAAAAAGATTTCCTCGTACGGCACGACCTCGTCCGGCAGATGCAACGCCGACTCGGTAAAGATTGCTGACTCGCCTTCCTCTAGCGTCACCCGAACCTTGCCGAACATCAGTTTGCCCAGTTGCAACACGGCAAACACCGCCCCCGCGCCGACGAGGATGCCCAGCCCGCTTGCCATCAGCGAGTCGGCGGGCCGCTCGACGTAGTGCAGCGCCGGCAACGCAGCCGAGACGAGGAAGCCCACCGCCACGCCGCCGAGCGTGATTTGATCCGGGATGATGAAGTGCTCGAAGTCGATAAACGTCGCCGTGATCAGCCCGGCGAACACGAAGCCCCAAGTGACCGCCAGCAAAACTCCCTGCGTGGTTTGCGCTCCGAACGCCAACCAGCTCGCGAGGAACGCCAAGCCGGTGAGCAACTCGACGGTCAGGTAGCGGGGCGAGATGGCTGCGGCGCATTGCCGGCATTTCCCCCGCAGCCAAAGCCAGCTCATGATCGGGATGTTCAGCTGCCACGGGATCGCGAAGTTGCACTTGGGGCATTGAGATCCCGGCTTGGCCAGGCTCAACTCTCGAGGCATCCGGTAAATGCAGACGTTGAGAAAACTGCCGACGACCGAGCCGAACACAAAAAACACGAAGCTCCAAAACACGAACGGAGCGCGCGTCCAAAAAGTCAGCTCGGCTTCACTCATCACCGTAAATGTGCGACTCAAGTGCGGTGCGCATCACGTCGATGGGTGCCGGTTGGCCGGTCCAGATTTCCAGCGCCTTGGCTCCCTGCCAAAGCAGCATGCCGAGCCCGTTGGTTGTGCGGCAGCCGGCTTCGGCCGCCTTGGCCAGGAGCGGCGTGAGTGCCGGTTGGTAAATCATGTCGAACACCGCCGCCGCGTTTGCCAGGCTGAACTGCGACTCGTCGAGCGGCAGCGCGTCGTCTGTCTTGAGGCCAAGCGACGTGGCGTTGAGCACAAGGTCGACCTTGTCAGTGACGTTTTCGGGGTAACCGACGGTGGCCTTGGTTTGCGGGAAGCGCTCGGCGATCTCGCCGGCCAATTGCTCGGCCTTGGCAACGGTGCGGTTGACCAGATGCAGTTCGGCGACGCCCTCGGCGGCCAGCTTGAGCGCGGCCACCCGTCCCGCGCCGCCCGCGCCGAGCAACAAAACCCGCTGCCCGGCCAAACTCAGGCCAAGGTCCTGCTGCAACGCCAGCGTGATCGCGTCGGCGTCGGTGTTGTGGCCCTTGGCGCGAATCTCACCGGTGGCCGGGACAGGCAGTTGGCCAAGCGGCGTCCAGTCACCAGAGTCGTTTTTTGCCTCGAAAGAAATTGTATTCACCGCGCCCCAGGTTGTTGCCGACTCATCGAGCGCATCGACCAACTCGACGGCAAACAGCTTGTGCGGGACGGTGAGGTTGAGGCCTACGAAGTGCATCGCCCGCGCGCCCTCGATCGCTTGGCCAAGCGCGTCCGGGCTGACCTCGAACGCGAGGTATCGCCAGTCCAGCCCCAGCTTGGCCAAGGCGGCATTGTGCATCGCCGGCGAGCCGGAATGGCGGATCGGCTGGCCGTACACCGCACAAAAACGGGTGGCGGCGCCGATCGGTTTTTGGGACAAGTCATCCACGCGCGCAGAGTAGGAACGCCCCCACCCGACGGAAAGGAGAAAAAGAGGCCAAGCCGTTGGCCGTTATTGCTTTGCAATGACGGGGAGAAAAGCTTACTGAAGGCGGCCCCGCACGGGAAGGAACGACCGGAATTCAGCACCGGCACTACACTTTGGACTGCTTCAAACAGAGAGGAATCATCGGCTTGACCGCTGCTGCGCTGATGCTTGGCCAGGCGGTGTCTGCACGGGCTATCGAGCCGCAGGATATCTTGGCACCGATCGTTGGCCCGGTGGTGATCCTGCCGCACGTTTCGCTGTCGGAGAGTTATGACGACAACGTTTTTTTACTGAGTGACGAGCAGGGAAAGATCGATGACTTGGTGACCACCCTCTCGCCGGGCATCGGCCTGCAGTTCGGTGAAAACATCCTCGACAGCAACTTCATCGGACTCGACTACACAATGGGTCAGCAGTGGTATGCGGAGAACAACGAACTCAACACCGACAACCACGCCCTGACCTTCGGCATCAATTACCTAAAGGAGGGCAAGTTCACATTCACTGGGGGTGACATAATTCGTTTGGACAATACCTTGTTGAAAGGACGTGAGAGAACTTTTTTCACAGATTTGACTAAAGGCTCTCCGGAAAGCAGAAGCATCCTCATCGAGCGCAAGTCGTTCAACGACCGATACCGTTTTGAATACACGATCAGCCCGAAAACCAGCGTTTACGCTGCCACCTCCTACAATGCCTCCGATTACAGCGAGGAACCTCACTACTACTATCAGGATGTTTTTGGCACGCGCATACCGTACTCCTTGTTTGATGTCGCCAACTGGAACAACACGGTCGGTTATGGCTGGCAAGCTTTTGCCAAGATCAAGCTCTACGGCAGTTTTTTTTATGGCATCACCATGATCGAAACCAACTTGGAGAGAATGGGAGAGCGACCAGACTCGAATTTCTTCGGTGGCCACATCTCCGCTGTGGGTGTTTTTTCGGAGAAATTGAAGGGCCAGGTTCAGTTGGGTTATCAGTCTCGCCAATTTGATCGTCTCTCGAATGGATACGGAGGCGGCTCGCACGGCCTGCCTATTTTCGAGGCCGAGTTGGATTACGATTACACCCAGAAAGGAACTGTTTCACTGATTTACCAACATGGGGGTACTGTTTCCATTCACAGCCCGGATTCAGCCGTTACAAGAGATTTGATGACTATCCTTGTAAATCAAAAAATTGGTACGACCGGCAAGTTAAATGCCACACTCGGCGCAACCTATGAACTGGACACCTACGAAACTCGGGATGCACGTGAATACCAATATCTCAGAATGAACGCGGGGGTCTCGTACAGCTTCAACCAGTGGCTGAGCTCAAGCCTAAGATATGATTTCCAGATGTTTGACAGCAACAAGGGGAATATTGACTACAACGTCAATCGCGTTATGTTGGGCCTTTCGGTGGGCTATTAA
>QOAX01000128.1 GCA_003972865.1 Verrucomicrobiota bacterium
TTTCACAGTACGCGACTGGGCCTCGACGTCGGCGCTTGGCCCGGTGAAACCGGCAACCATCGTGATCGGTTCGCGGTCGATCCGATGCAGGTCGAGCACCGTCGGTTGCAGGTCGGAAACCCAGATTTTTTCCAGCACTTCCTCCGCCTGGCCAAGCGACCCGCACGGCCTGGCCAAGTGCGCCTCCGCTTCCGGCAATGGCAGCAACTTGAACGTCGCCTCGACAATGACGCCCAATTCGTTTTTCGCGCCGACGAACAAGCGGCAAAGATCAAACCCGGCAACGTTTTTCACCACCTTGCCACCATTGCGAATCAGCCGCCCGTCTGGCAGCACCACGGCCATGCCAATGACCCAGTCGCGAATCGTCCCGCAACCGAAGCGCCTCGGGCCGTTAAGATTGTAGCCCAGCAAATCGCCGATTGTAACGGCTTCCGGATGCGGTGGGTCGACCGGCAGCCACTGGCCCGACGCGGCCAAGCGCTTTTGAAAATCCGCCAGGCTCATCCCCGCCTGCACCGTCGCGGTCATGTCTTCCGGCACATGCTCAACGAACTCAGCGACAGCCTCCAGCGACACTTCGTCCATTCGCTGCGATTGCGGCAGCAATTCCTGCAACTCGGGAATGGAGCCTGGCTTGATCGTCATGCAGGAATTTGTTTTTTCTGGGTGAACTCGGCGCAGCGCTTCGCGCCTGGGAACATTTTGTGGGGATTGCACCGCTTTTTCGGGTCGAATACACGCCGCAACTGCTGCATGGCGTCGAGGTCGTCCTTGCTGAACTGCCTGGCCATGAAGTCGATTTTCTCCGCACCGATGCCGTGCTCGCCGGTGACGCTGCCGCCCAGCTCGATGCATTTTCCGAGAATGTCGCTGCCCGCTTGCAGGGCACGTTTCACCTGACCCGGCTCTCGTTCATCGTACAGGATCAGCGGGTGGATGTTGCCGTCGCCGGCGTGAAAGACGTTGGGAATCCGCAGCCCGTGCCTGTCGCTGACGGAGCGGATGAACTGCATGATTTCCGGCACCTTGCTGCGCGGCACGACGCCGTCCTGGGTGACGTAATTTGGACTCAGGCGGCCAATCGCCCCGAAGGCGCGCTTGCGGCATTTCCACAGGGCGGCGCGCTGGGCATCGTCCCTGGCCAGGCGCACTTCGCTGGCGTTGTTTCGGCGGCAAATCTCATCAACCCGCCTGGCCTGTTGCTCGACGCCGTTGGCCAAGCCGTCCAGCTCGATAATCAGCACCGCGCCGGCATCGAGCGGGAAGCCGAAGTGATACGCCTCCTCAAGCGCCTGCGTGATCAGTTGATCCATCATCTCGAGCGCGGCCGGTATTATGCCGGCGGCGATGATGTCGCTCACCGCCTGGCTGGCCTGATCCACACTGTCAAACACGCCCAGAAAGGTCTTGAATGCCGGGGGTGACTTCATGAGTCGAACCAGCACCCGGGTTACCACGCCGAACATGCCCTCCGAGCCGATGCCCGCGCCGCGCAGGTCGTAGCCGCCGACCTCCTCGCCGCCGTCCGGCTCGACACCCAGCCACTCGGTGCTTCCGTCGGGCAGCACCATCTCGTATCCGAGGATGTGGTTGGTGGTGACACCGTTTTTCAGGGTGTGCGGGCCACCTGAGTTTGTCGCAATGTTGCCTCCGATCGTGCAGGCCGTCTGGCTCGACGGATCGGGAGCGTAGAACAGACCGTGTTTTTCCGCATCACGGGTGATCCAGGCGTTCACGCAACCGGCCTCAACCAACGCGCGGCGGTTTCGCGGATCAACGGCCAACACGCGGTTCATTCGCGTGAGGGCAATCATGACGCCGCCGTCGACCGCCAACACGGCGCCGCTGAGGCTGGTGCCAGCACCGCGTGGGATGATGGGCAGATCCAACTCCGCGCAAAGGCGAACGACCGCCGCTACTTCCGTCGCGGACCCGGGAAGGACAACCACGGTGGGGAGGTTTTTTTGAAGCGTGTAGGCGTCGCACTCGTAAACAAGGAGCTCGCGATCGTCGGCGAGCACGGCATCCTCTCCGACAATTTCAGCCAAGCGGCGGGTGAGGTTCTTTTTGTCTGCCTTGCTGTTCATGCCAACAGATCCAGCCGGGTTTGTTCGAATTCGGAACATCAAGCCGCCCCGCTTGGCCAAGCGCAGAAGCATCACCTCCCGCCTGATGTCTCAATAAGATTGAGTGCGCCGCCCTTGGCTTGGTTACTCTATACCCTCGATCATCGCGATCAGCGGCAGGAACATCGCGATCACGATGCTACCCACAATGACGGCCAGAAAGACGATCATGATCGGCTCGATCAAGGAGGTGAGTGACTCGACGGCTCGATCCACCTCCTCATCGTACGTGTCGGCGATCTTCTCGAGCATCTGTGGCATATCACCCGTTTTTTCACCGACATCCACCATGCTGATGACCATCGGGGGGAACACACGGGAAGCCTCCAACGGCGCGACGATGGTTTCACCCTCCTTGACACTGTCGTGGACATCCTGGACGGCTCGCGCCACCACGACGTTGCCGGAAGTGTCCTTGACGATGTTGAGGGCCTGGAGGATCGGCACGCCGGAATTGATGAGCGTACCGAGGGTGCGTGCGAATCGGGCAATAGCAACCTTCTCCACCACAGGCCCTATCACGGGGAATAACAGGCTCATCTTGTCCAGAATATAACGGCCGAAGTTAGTCCGACCAATCATGGCAAAGGTGAAGAAACAGGCAAACACTCCAGTCATGGTACCAACTGCATGCAGGCGTATCACGTCACTGATATTAAGGACGATTTCTGTGAACGCCGGAAGCCCCTTCCCCATCATCTCAGCAAACACATCCTTGAACTTGGGGATAACGAACACCATCAGAACACCCATGATGACCACCGCAACTACAAGGACGGCGATGGGGTAAAACATGGCGGCCTTGACCTTCCCCTTGATTCTCATGGCCTTCTCCATGAACATGGCCAAGCGGTCCAGCACCACCTCCAGCACACCGCCGAGTTCGCCTGCCTTGACCATGCTGACGAACAGCTTGTTGAACACCTTGGTATGCTGGGCCAAGCCCTCGGAGAAGGTACCGCCTCCCTCAATCACCTCGGCCAACTCACCCAGCACACGTCGCAGCGTTGGCGTTTTCTCCTGCTTTTCGAGCACCCTGAGGCCGCTAAGGAGGGGCAGCCCAGCGGAGGTCAACTGGGCCAACTGGCGGGTGAATATTGTGAGGTGTTTCTCCTTAACCTTGCCGCCCAACCCGGGGATGTTGATCTCCATAGCCCCGAGGCCTTTTTTGACCCCTTTTTTGCCCTTCGCCGCGCCGCGCTTGGCTTTCTTCGGGGCTGCCTTAGCTTGCTCCACCTTGGTGGGGGCCAGGCCCATCTCCTGCAACCGAGCCAACGCCTCGGCCTGACTGGCGGCGGGCAGTTCGCCCTTCTCAGTCTTCCCGCTCTTGGTGTTTACAGCCTCGTATTGAAAGGTGGCCATGATTATGCGTCCCGCTTGTTTTACGTGTAACGGAGCACCTCTTCCACGGTCGTATCACCATCGTAGATGCCACGCAAGCCATCTTGTCTCAGGGTGGTCATTCCCAGCTCAATGGCTTTTTGGCGGATGACGATGGTTGGCTCAATTTGATTGATCAACTCCCGTATCTGTTCATTGATCACCAAAAACTCAAAAATACCGCGCCGACCGATATAACCGGTGTCGTGACATGATGAACAACCCCGACCGTAATGAAACTGGGTGTCGCTCAAGTCAGCCGGTTTCAGGCCCAGCATTTCCAGCTGTTTGTCGGTGGGCTCAAACGGGCTGTTGCATTTTTTGCAAATGGTCCGGATCAACCGCTGTGCAAGCACACACAAGAGGGTTGAGGAGATGAGAAACGGCTCAACCCCCATGTCCAGCAGTCGTGTGATGGCTCCCGCGGCGTCATTGGTGTGCAGGGTGCTAAGCACCAAGTGACCCGTCAGGGAGGCTTGAATGGATATCTGCGCGGTCTCGAGATCGCGCATTTCCCCAACCATGATGATGTCCGGGTCCTGGCGAAGGAAAGCCCGCAGGGCAGCCGCAAAAGTCATCCCGATCGCTTCCTTGACGGGAACCTGCATGATTCCGTCAATGTCGAACTCGACCGGATCCTCCACCGACAAAATCTTATCGCCGATCGAGTTTACCTCGTGAAGTGTGGAATAGAGGGTGGTGGTTTTTCCGCAACCGGTTGGCCCTGTTACGATAAAAATGCCATTGGGCGTTCTTGCGATTTCCTTGATCCTGGTCAGCATGTCGTCCGGGAAACCAAGCACATCCAAGTCCAGTTTGATGGCCGCGCGATCCAGCACGCGCAACACGACGGATTCTCCAAACTGCGTCGGCAGACAGGACACACGAAGATCGATTTTGCGGCCGTCGGGCATGATGCGGGGAATGCGACCGTCCTGCGGGCGACGGCGTTCGTCCGGCTTGAGATCCGCCATGACCTTGATGCGGCCCACCACGTTCGGTGCCAGGCTTTTCGGGGGACTTGTCAACTCATAGAGCGCCCCGTCCACACGGGCTCGAATCTTGAAATCATTCTCGAATGGCTCGAAATGAATATCACTGGCACGATCCCCGATGGCCGTCACCAATACAGCATCCACAAAGGCGGCGATGTCTCTCTCATTCCCGGAGACGTCGAGCCGCTCAGTGTCGTCATCCTCCATTTTTCCATCCTCGGATGAGTCCAGGCCCATTTCCTTGAGGATTTCCTCGAATGCGGCTCCCCCGGCTGCGGCATCCGCCTCGTCCTCGCCATAATGCTCCTTGACCGCGGCGACCACCTGGGCCGGATCGGCAACCACGATCTGAACGTCCAAACCGGTCGTAAAGCCAATCTCATCGATCGCGGCAGGGTCGAGCGGATCCGCAAAGGCCACCTGCAACGTCGGCTCAAAATAAGACACCGGAACGCACTTGTACTGCCTGGCCAATTCGGACGGCAACAGCTTGGTTAATTCCGGCGTGATCAGGGCATCGTTGAGATCCATCGACTCCGCGCCAAGATGATCGCATAGAATCTGGATCATCCTGTCTGCGTCCAGATAATCCAACTCCACCAACGCCTGAAAGGCAGTCACCCCCTTGGTCTCCACCTCACCGGCGGCCTCCTCAATCTGGAATTCGTCCAGCAGATCCTGCTCCGCAACCAGCGCCAGCAGCGGAATGGACAGATAGTCTGCCATCAGGCTTCAACCTCCTCTTCTTCTTCAGCCGCCATTCCGGCCTGCAGCGACCGGAGTTTATCCATGATGGTTCCCGGGTCCTGGGCCTTGGTGATAACCTCATCCTCCGAGATCTTGCCATTTTGGTATAATTCCAACAGGAACGAGTCGAGGTTCACCATGCCGTACTTGGCGCCGGTTTGAATATCGGAATTGATCCGGTAGGTCTTGTTGTCACGAATCAGCGCGGAAATGGAGGGTGTCCAGTTCATGATTTCAAAGGCGGCCACCCGGCCCGGCTTGTCAACACGCGGACAAAGCAACTGGGAGATCACCGACTGCAACACCGTGGAAAGCTGAATACGGATGGTGTTCTGCTGGTTGGTGGGAAAGGCATTCACGATACGGTCGATGGTCTTGGCAGCGCCTGTCGTGTGGAGCGTGCCAAACACCAGATGCCCCGTCTCCGCCGCGGTAATGGCCGCCTCGATCGTCTCCAGGTCACGCAT
>QOAX01000317.1 GCA_003972865.1 Verrucomicrobiota bacterium
ACCTGCAGCAATCGCAATCGGATCACTCACATAGAGCAATGTTCCTGGTTGTTGCGCAACACCGGATGCACCAGCCCCGTCATTGGCATAGATGCGGACCAAAGCCTTCTCATCCCCGTCAGCCGTGAAGTCGCCGTAATACTCAAAGGACAGGCTGTCCAACAGCCGGTTGTGCAATCCCAGATTCACCTCGTCGCCAAACTCCTTCACGCTGGCAAAATAGACACCACCGGTGGCAGCATTTTCATAAACCGTCGAACCGGAAGTGGCGACGCTGGGTGACACAACCGCCATGAGGCGACCCTCAAGATCGGCTGCGCTGGCGTCAGCGGCCGTTGCAGTAACCACTCCGTAACCCTTGGAAGTCAGGATACCCTTGACGGCCGTATCACTGGCCGACAAGGCGTCCGCCCCGGTGACCAGTACCACCTCATCACCACGGGCACTCACTGAGACCTCATAGCTGATTTCGTTGAAACGGTATTTCCATGCGGCCGCCGCATCAGTGGCAATCACCTTGTAGGTTCCCGAATTGCCAGCCTCCACAGCACCCAAATCAAGTGACGAAGAGGTCGCCCCGGCAATGGCTGCACCGTTCTTGTACCATTGGAAGGTGATGTTATCACCAATCGTTCTAGCCTGAAGCACGACTGAATCGCCAGCCGTTGCGCTGAGATCCCCGCCCTCGTCGAGGATGGTGAAACCACTCACCCAATCGACTGCGGCAACCAGCAGGGCGCCACCTTCAGAAGTGACTGAGCCTAAGTCAGGTGTCTGGAACGGAAGATTCACCCGGCGACCCGCGGCATCGGTTCCGCCAGCCATTGAGGAACCGGCCTCGTAACCGTAAACCGCCCCTTGGTGGGATACGCCACCCGCCGTGGCAATAACCGCAGCAGACGCATTCGGGGTTCCCCAACTAAGGGTACCGGCAGCACTAAGAACCGTCTGTGCCCCGGCGGATAGACCACCGGCGAGAGGATGACCTGCGTCAACGATTTCAACCTGGGTAGCCGAACTAACGCTACCCGAAAGTTCATCCCGTGCACCAATAAAGCCAAGGGCATCCTGAGCTGAACCGGCAAGGTTGATGATAGGGGTACTGGCACCGGCATATTTGGCGGCCCAGGAATCATCCTCCAACGTGGATGAAATGACCACAAACGACATGTGACTCGGATCCACATCACTCACCGCATGGGCTGGTCCCTGAAGGGTTACCGTGAATCCCTGGCTTTCAAGCAGAGCTTTCAATGCCAGGTCATCCAAATAGTCCTGATGATACGAAGTTGTATCAAACGGGGCCAAATATTGGCCCTCGATTGGGTTTGCTCCCGCTGCTGGCGCTGCGGCATCGCCTATGGCCCAAGCCAAAGCCATGTTATCGCCACCGCCACCCTCTTTCATAAGTACATTGATGTAGTAGGGCTTCCCTGCTTCCAATGCAATTGGAGCAGAAACCTGGTCTCCACTCGCCTTATAATCACGTATAGGCGCCCAGCCTGTTTCCTTTGCTATTTGAACAACGTTAGATGGACTGCTATCGGTACTCAACCAAACCTGTGAGTTATCATCCGTTGCGACGTAAAACGTGTAGTTCGCGGTTTGCGGCGGATAAATATAACCAACGGCCTGTAACCCATAATTATCCCTGACATTACCCGCGGGATTTACATTGATATCACCGCTCTGCGGCCACTCAAAGTAGGGAGCCGTTGTTTCCAGATCCGGGCTATTTGGGTATTTCGCATTACCCGTCAAATCAGCAACTGAGCCCCCACCAATATCATGGAATTCCCTAATCAGGATACTTCCGGATGCGGCAGCCGGTGCAGTCAAAGACGCTGTCGAGGAATCCTGGCCAACAACCAAGAACACATGGTTGGCACGCTCCTTAACCGCAATATTGGCTATCTTGCGTGCCTTACCCTTTAAGTTATTTGCAAACACCGTATAACGACCCGACTGATCAAGGTCAATGTCATCAACAACAAGGGTGGATGACGTCTCACCTTCTAAGAGTGTCGTACCACGATACCACTCAAAAGTGAGGATATCTCCAGTGGTCGACGCGGTCAGGGTAAGCTTGTCGCCCACAAGCGGCTTGGAATTTGAGACTGCCAGACCGGTCACCTTGGGCTTGGCCACCGTCTTGATCTTCATGGTGCCGTTGACATGGTTGGCCGCATAATTGGGTGCAACCGTGCCGGAGGGAACAATCGCGTAATCACCCGGCACCGTGTTGTCGGCATCCGTCGAAAGCGAGGGAGCGGTGGTCACCACGGAAGCATCCTCACCATTGACAAATCCGGAAAGGGAATAGGTCAAATCCGGAAGGGCTACCGTCTCAAATTCATTCTTATCGTCGGCGCGAACTGTCAATGTCGCTGGAGCAACAGTCAGTTTACCGTTGGGATGGGTCACAGCGTAGTTTGCTGCACCCGCACCGACAGATACGATGTCGTAATCACCCACTCCTGTCGTGGCGCTGACATCAACACTGCCGCTCGGTTGCGCTGTCAAAATGCTGGCATCTTCACCATTCACAAACCCCGCGTAGGCATAGGTTATGGTGCTGGCCGGTGTCAGGACACTGCCCGGGATTGGCAGCGCATCATTCGCAGGGGCTGCCTCACCGCTCTTGATCCAGGTCACGGCAACGTTGTCGCCTCCGCCACCTTCCTTCATCAGCGCGCGTACATAGTAGGATGTACCGGCCGTAAGGGCGATAGGCAACGAGGTGGTCTCCAGTCGTGAGCCGGTTATGGTCAGTTTCACTGAATCTCCAGCTTCAATTACACCACTGACTGTATAAGTGACTACCTGTGCCTTGGCTGCCACAGCAGCCACAGCTGCTGTTTTTACGTCACCAACCGCCTTGCCATCTGGCAACGTATCGCCTGTAACGTATAAAACTTCTGCAACAGCATCAACAGCTGCTGCGGCTGCAGTCGCGGTGGCCAAAACACCACTTTGAGTGTCATCGGTTCCTCCATTGGTCACCTCGGATGCAATCGAGATTACATTATTGGCTTCAGCTGCCGTGATGGTCACCACGCCTGCAGACGACGTAGCCGTCACCTTGGCGCTGGTATCACTGCTTCCCGCATTGATTCCAGCAGCTATGGCACCGGCCGTCGTTGCAACGTCAAGCGCCGAAGGAGCGGTTAAAGTAATCGTATCGACATCCGCCTTCGCACGGCGGTCGGTTCCCGCAAAACTCCTGACCCCGTTCCACGACGGTTCATTGGCAATCTTTACGAGGTTGGCGGGATCACTGTCTGTGCTCAGCCACAACTCGGCGTGATCATCCGCTGCAAGGTAAAACTCGTATGAAGCCGTATCGGCCGGGGTAAGGTAACCCTCCAACACAACCCCGTAGTTGTCCATGACATTGCCGGCCGGTTTCGTGTTGATGTCGCCGGACTGTGGCCACTCAAAATAACCGGCCACACCCTGAAAATCATACGCGTCAGGATACTTGGCGTTTCCGGTAAGGTCCCCAACCTGAGTGCCACCGATATCGCGGTATTCGCGAACACGCAGGCCCTGGGTTGTTGGGCCGTCCGGGTTTGCGTCGCCATAGGTGCGGCTCTGGGCAACGCCCGTAACCGTCAGGGGAGCCTTGGAAACAGTCAATGTTCCCGGCTGATGACTTATTGCATAATGCCCAGTACCATCGACCGCCTCGGTGGCAAACGTAATCGCAACATCGCCAATGCCGGATGCGCTCGTCGCTGTGGTCGTCAGCGCCGGAGCGGTGGAAAAGACAGACTCACCCTCACCTGGTGCGAATCCCTGATTCGTATAAGTGAGCGCTGGATTCTCACTACCGTAGGCACGGCTCTGACTGTCGGCTGTAATCAACAGGTTCCGTTTCTTCACCTCGAACGAGGCCGCCTGAAATCGGTATTCAATCGGGATAGTTGCGTCCAGGGCATATACCAAGATATCAACCGTGCCGACATTGTTGATCGTTACCAATCTGGCTGCATCATCGCTCAGCACAGCCGGTCCTGAGATAAACACCATGACCCTCTTGCCCGTTGATGCCCTTAAACCCAAATCCAACGGGGGATCGCCATAATACACATCAGGCAAATCTGCGAGTGTGACGTAGGTAGCACTACCCTGCGAGATGGTTAAAGTATCTGTCACATCAGCAGCGCTATAGTTCGTGTCATCCATGCTGGCGGTGACTGCATAACTGGCTACAAACAACGGCTCACTTGTGGAGCCGTCGTATTTGACGGTAACACTCCCCTCGAGACCCGCCGGCGTGGTGGTCACCGTTACTCCGTGAGCTTTCCCGTCGTAGTCTGCCGCATTATCACTCAAGGCAATGGTTGCCGTGGCTTTTGAAATGGTCAAAACACCATCGGTGTAGGCAAAACTGTAATTGTCATCCGCACCCCCTGCGGCCGTGGTCGCGTAAGTGCCAACATCGCTGGTCGCAGTTGCCGCCGTGGTGACAGTCGGCTTGGTGTCGATATCATCAACATCATCCCCGTTTACATAACCGGTGGAAGTGAAACTAACGGCAGCCACCGCAGCGCCATAAATCTTTGCGACATCAGCAGCAGTCACTGCCACAACCGCCTTGCCTACGGTCAACTTCCCGTTGGCGGTGGTGATCTCGTAGTTGTTGTCGGTACCGGCAGAAAGGGTGATATCATAATCACCCACCCCACTTGTGGCATCCGCACCTATGGTTGCCGCAGGCGCCGTATCCAAGACCGTGGCATCCTCGCTGTTCTCAAACCCGCTATAGGTAATGGTCGCGGCAGGATTGGCGCTGCCATAGGTTTTGGCTAAGGCATCCGCCGTCGCCGACAATGCCTTCTTGGCGATCACCAAATCACCGGTAATATAACCGGAATAATTGTCCTCATTAACGCTTCCGACAATGGCATAGCTCCCCGCATTGGAAGGACCCGTTACCCCTGTCACAGCAACCACAGCTGCCACAGCAGCCACAGCTGCTGTTTTTACGTCACCAACCACCTTGTCATCTGGCAACGTATCGCCTGTAACGTATAAAACTTCTGCAACTGCATCAACAGCTGTAACAGCTGCAACTGCAGCAATCGGCGCAACCAAGGTTGACCCCTGGCTGTAAGTCAGATCAACGGTAAGGCCTGCCGGAACGGTCGTCGTCGCGGCCAACTTGGCGGAGCCGTCATAGGTTGCCGCCAAATCGCTCAGGGTCACGGTTGCCGTGGCCTTGGCTATCGTCAAAGTACCGGTTTGAGTTCCCTGGTAAAGGGAGGAATCTGCAGTAGCGCTCACTGTGTAGGTTCCCGCGTTGGTCGGGCTGGCAACAGCCGCACCCGCCGCGTCCGCGTAGGTCACCACCACACTAACATCAGCCACCGACGGTGTTGCTGTCACCGCAAAGGCGGATCCCGTGTAAGTCACCGAAGTACCGCTGAGAGTGATGACAATCGTATTCTTCTCGACCGTCAAGGTGCCATCCACATGAGTGATGACATAGTTGGCGGCCGCCGCGCCGTAAACCACAATGCCGTATTCCCCAAGCGAGGAACTTGCATCAGCACCCGTGCCGACTGTCGCTTGAGTGCTGAGCACTGAACTATCCTCGCCATTTTGAAAACCGGTGTAGGTCAGGGTAAGGGCGGGATTGGCCTGCAGATATTCCTTGGTCTGGTCATCCGCGGTGATGGTCAAGGGAGCCTTCAGGATTGTC
>QOAX01000093.1 GCA_003972865.1 Verrucomicrobiota bacterium
CCAAACTCGGTGTAGTCGCGCTTGCCTTGCTCGTAATATTTTGTGCCGGCGACGGACACGATGTACACGGTGCCTTCGGCGGCAGTGCCCGCCTTCTTTTGACCATTCATCGGGTAAGTGCGTAGGTAGGCGTGGTCGTGCCCCTGCAGTGCCATGTCGAGGTGGTACTTGTCGAAGAGCGGGGTCCACTGGTCGCGGATGCCGGGGTTGTCTCGCTCCGGCTTGGAGGAGTAGGCGGGATGGTGGTAGACGGCGAATTTCCACGTTGCCGTGCTGCTCTTCAGCGCGTTCTCGAGCCAGGCGGACTGGCTTTCCGGTGTCAGGTTGCTGTCGAGCACGAAGAACTCGGCGTTGCTATACCGGAGCGTGTAGGCGCGTTCCGGCTCGATGCTCTCCGGGCCGTTTTTCGGGAGGTCAAACATCTGCAGGTACATTCCGGGGTGGCCGCCCTGGTTTTCGTGGTTGCCGATGGCGGGGACGATGGGGCGGCGGTCGTAGATGCCCCGCGCGCTGTGAAAGAGGCTGTCCCAGTCGTCCCGTTCGTTGCCCCGGTTCACGAGGTCGCCGGCCATGATGTAAAACGCCGCGTCGGGCCGCTGGCGGAATGCGTTGTGAACGAGGCTGCCCCAGCGCTCGAGCCCGTTCTGAGCGTCGCCCATGTACACGAACGAGAACGGCTCCGTCCGGCCCGGCGCGGTGGTGAACTCGGCCATCTCCGACCAGCCATCGTCCGAGCCGTCGCCGACGGAGTACAGGTAGGTCGTGTCCGGCTCGAGGCCGGTGAGCGTGGCCGTGTGCCGGTGGACGACCGGGTCGTTCAGCAGGTTGGCATCCTCCATCCTGAACGTTGTGGCCTTGGCCCGCTTGGGCCGGGCCGGCTGGAATCGGTTGTAGGCTGATTTTTTCACCCACTGCACCTGGCCCTTGGCCACGCCCGTCCCGGTGCGCCATTGGATGGTTTGGGTCGTCTGCGGGTCGCCGCTCCACGTCAGGATGATTTGATCCGGCTTGGCCAGGGCCGGGTGGTTCGTGTTGTGGAACAGGTTGATGAGCTTGGCGTCATCGCGGCTTTCATACTGGGTGCGGATCACGGTCAGCCCGGAGAGCACGCCGGGCAGCACCGGCAGCTTGGGCATTGCCTCGGGGCGGTCCACGAACGGCTGGAGCCCGTCTTTCAGCGTGCCGATTCGGAGCTGGCCGGGATACAGCTCGGTGACCTCCAGCTTCGGCTGCGTCTTGAGTGGCATCAACGCCACGATGAAATGGGCATCGCCGCCGGTCAGCGAGTTGACGCCAAGACCGATCCTGCCGGCCTCGAAGTCCTTCATCCAAAAATCCGTCTCCGTGCCCTGAATGGTGATTTTAAAGCCCATCGGCGCGAAGCCGCGCTCCTTCAGCCAGAACGGTTTGTCCCCCATGGCCGCGTCGCGGATGATGATCACCTTCACGGGCGCGTTGACGCGGAAGGTGATGTGCTCGGTCGCCAGCGTGTGAAGCTCCTTTTCCGTGAGCAGCGACTTGGCCCTGGCGGCATCCATCGCGAGCAGCTCCTTCTGTGGGATTGTTTTGCGGAACCGATCGATGATGCCGGCCACCGTGTCGTGCACCGACGGATGCTGCCCAACATGCGCCTGGCCAAGGGCGGTGGATAACAAAAACGCGGCCAAGGCTGCGAGCGGACATCGTCTTTGGGTGTGGTTTAACATGCTGGTCATTGGGTCGATGCGGCGTCGGCGCCCGGAGCCACCGGCGGGCGGGGACGCTATGCCACTTGGCCCAGTGATGCACGACCAAAGCGCCAGACGCTTGGCCAAGCGGGTGGGAAAAGGGGGTTGCATTGATTGGTCAAGCGGGCAACATCCGCCGTGAACCGGTGGCAGCGAGTAACACGTGCCGCCAACGGTAGCAGGGAGCGATGCTGAGTATCTACGGGAATTCTTCCGGGCGATTTTGTGATGGCGTCAGTCGGCGCAATTTCCTCAGGATCGGCGGCTTGGGCATGGGCGGGCTGGCGTTGCCGGAGTTGCTGCGGGCCTCTGCGCTCTCGGGCGGCGGCAAGCGCGAAAAATCCATCATCATGATTTACCTGCCCGGCGGCCCGCCGCATCAGGACATGTACGACCTGAAGATGGATGCGCCGAGGGAGATTCGCGGGGAGTTCAAGCCGATTCGCACCACCGTGTCCGGCATTCAAATCAGCGAGATGCTGCCGCTGATCGCCAAGCAAATGCACCGGGCGACGCCGATCCGCTCCATCGTTGGCGCACGCGACGAACACTCGAACCACATCTGCTTCACCGGTCACACGCTTGGTTCGCAAAAACCGCCGGGAGGCTGGCCCACCTTTGGCGCGGTGATTTCCAAAATGCAGGGCGCGCACAATCCTGCGCTGCCGCCTTTCGTCGGGCTCGAGCCGAGGATGAAGCATCGCCCGTACAATGCCGCCAAGCCCGGTTTTTGTGGCGTGGCTCACAAGTCGTTCCGGCCCGAAGGCGACGGCAAGGAGGACATGACGCTCAAGGGCATCAGTCTCGACCGGCTGAAGGATCGGATGGGGCTTCTGCAGAGTTTCGACCAGTTTCGCCGTGACGTCGATGCTGCCGGCTTGATGGAGGGGATGGATGCCTTCAACCAGCAGGCGTTCGGCATCCTGACCTCAAGCCGCCTGGCCGAGGCGCTCGACCACACCCGCGAACCCAAGCGCACGATCGAGATGTACGGCAAGGGCGACACGGGCATTCGCGGCGACGCGGCTCCGCGCATCCTCGAGCAATTCCTCGTCGCCCGCCGCTTGGTCGAGGCCGGCGTGAGAGTGGTCACCGTGGCGTTCAGTTTTTGGGATTGGCATGGCAACAACTACGGCAACGCCCGCAGCGACATGCCGATGTTCGACCAGGGCGTCTCGGCGCTCATCCGGGATCTGCACGATCGCGGCCTGGACAGGGACGTGGCTGTCTGTGCTTGGGGCGAGTTCGGCCGCACGCCGAAAATCAACAAGGACGGCGGCCGCGATCATTGGCCACGCGTGTCGTGCGCGCTGCTGTCCGGCGGCGGCATGAAGCACGGTCAGGTGATCGGCGCGACCGACCGCTTGGGCGGCGAGGCCTCCGAGCGGCCGGTGCATTTCATGGAGGTGTTGGCCACGCTGTACCACCATGTCGGCATCGACACCGACACGGCGACGCTGCCGGACCTCACCGGCCGGCCGCACTACATCACCGACGGCCACAAGCCGATTCACGAGCTCATCTGACCCCGCTTGGTCAAGTGCCAGGCCAAGGTCACCACCACGTGTAACCGGGATCCGGCTTTGGCCCGGTGTAGTTCCAGTTGTACGCCTCGTCGGGGAACTCGAAAAACTCGGTGTGACCGTCTCCCAGCAGCACGTTGAACCGGTATTGGCCGTGGTAGTTGTGCCATTGGCTCCAGAGGTGCGTTTTTTTTCGGTCCGCCCACCACGGCCAGTCGCCGGTCACCAGCTTGTTCGACGGGCTGCGGCTCATCTCGGACGATTTCATCGGGCGCCGCGAACTGCGCAGCCCGTGGCTTGAGTCGCCGGTGACATGCTGGATGCGCAGCGTCTCCACCGACCACACGGTCAGGTAGCTGTTGCCCCAGCCGTCGTAGCAGCTCCGGATTTTTCTCGGGAACTTGTCGATGTGCAGCGAGTCGCCCTTGTCGGCCGGGCAATGGAACACGCCGAACGAGGGCGCGTACGCGTTCAGCGGCCGTTTCTCCGGCGCCACCAGGCCGCCGTGCAGGGTCATCACGCCCTTCTTGCCGCCGAGCGTGCCCCACTGCGAATAGGCCGGGTAGTAGTCCTCGTTGTCATTGACATACATGGCGAACGCCAGCGCATGCTGGTGGAGGTTGCTGTTGCAGCGGGCGGCCTTGCTTTTCTCCTTCGCACGGCCAAGCGCGGGCAGGAGCAGCGAGGCGAGGATGGCGATGATCGTGATCACGACCAGCAACTCCACCAACGTGAAGCCATTCCGTCGTGAAGCCTCGCTTTTCATCGGGACGAGCAGCGAACCTACGCGCCCGCCTGTGGGGTGGCAAGCGGCAAACCGCCTGCTGCGCTTGGCCAAGCGCAACCCGCCGATTGACATTGACAGCCACTCCACGGACATTACCCGGCCTTTGGAGATGCAAACCAAGGTGAACCGATTGTTGCTGTGGGGTGCCGCGCTGGCTTGGCTGGGCGGCTTGGCCAAGGCCGAGGTGTCGTTTGAAAAACAGGTCCAGCCTGTGCTCGCCTCGGCCTGCCTGAGCTGTCACGGCGAGAAAAAGCCCAAGGGCGAACTGCAACTGCACACCCACACCGGGCTGCTCGAGGGCAGCGAGTACGGCAAGGTTGTTGTCCCCGGCAAGCCGAAAAAAAGCTCGCTCTACACGACCACCGTCCTGCCGTCGGACGACGACGAAATCATGCCGCCCAAGGGCGAGCCACTCACCGCCGACCAGGCCAATGTGCTCAAGGAATGGATCGCCGCGGGGGCTAAGTGGCCGGAGGGGCTGGTGATCCAGCAGGTTCGCCGGATCGATTTCGTCAAGGACATCAAGCCGATCTTGGAGGTGTCGTGCGTCAGTTGCCACCGCGAGGAGCACGACAAGGGCGACCTGCGACTGGACGAGCGTCAGTATGCCTTCGAGGCCGGCGAATACGGCGCGGCGGTTGTGCCGTTTGACCTGGAGAAAGGCACGCTCTACCAGACCGTGACGCTTCCCGCCGATCACGACGACCTGATGCCGCCATCCAACAAGGGCGGGCCGCTGCCGAAGGAGCAACTCGACCTGTTGCGCGACTGGATCGTGCAGGGCGCCGCCTGGCCGGAGGGGCTGAAGCTCGAGCAGGTGCGCCGCGACACCGGCAAGCAGCCCGAAGCCGGTGGGAGCCTCGCCGCCGCGCCCAAGGGGGTTGTCGATATTCGCAACAAGGCGATCGAAAAACTCATCGAGCAACTCGAGCCGACCATGAAGCCGTACGGGGGGGAAATCCCCGGAACCGGGGTCAAGTTTGAAATGCTCCCGATCCCAAGCGGCGAATTCGTGATGGGCAGTCCGGCGAAAGAAACGGGCCGGAAAGAGACCGAGGGGCCGCAGCACAAGGTGAGGATCGCGCCGTTCTGGATGGCCAAGACCGAGACCACGTGGAACGCCTACACGCTGTTCATCTACGAGGAGGAGGAAAAGATGGTAATGAAGATTCGCGCCTACAAGCCGGAGCTCAACGCTGTTTCCGACGCCGTCGCGCGCCCGACCACGCCGTACGTCGAGATGAGCTTCGGGATGGGCACCGAAGGATTCCCGGCGATCAGCATGACCCAGCATGCCGCCAACACCTATTGCAAATGGCTCACCGCCAAGACCGGCCACTACTACCGCCTGCCGACCGAGGCCGAGTGGGAGTATGCCTGCCGCGCCGGCACCACCACGATGTACAGTTTCGGGGACGATCCCGCATTGATCGATGAGTACGCATGGCACGATGGCAACAGCGACTCAAAGTACCAGAAGGTCGGCACAAAAAAATCCAATGCGTGGGGCCTGCACGACATGCACGGCAATGTATCCGAGTGGACGCTCGACCAGTTCGTCCCGGATATTTACGCGACGTTCAAGGATACCGTTTCCAATCCCTTCGAGTACGGCAAGTCGCTGTACCCCCGCGTCGCCCGCGGCG
>QOAX01000094.1 GCA_003972865.1 Verrucomicrobiota bacterium
GGATGTCATCAATGAAGCGTTGGCCCGGCATTTGGGAGGTGTGATTCGCGGTAAGTTGGACTTGGGCAATGAGAAACTGATTCAGTTTTTAACCCGACTGGATGTGGTGACGGAAGAGTTGGGCCAGATGAAGGGAGATTTGTCTCATTATGAATCAACGAGTCGAAAACGAACTGCGCAACATTCTTAATGACTTGGAGAATCTGGGGCAAGACGAGAATGAGTTGATCTCAGTTTGCCTGAAACAGGATGGTATCCAAGTCCCGCGCCGGGGGTTTGCTCACCGGGCTATGATTCTCGGGGTGTTGATAGTCTGTATTTGTTGTTATGCGCTTTACCATGCGGGGCCGCGTTTCGCAGACGATTTGCTGGTCACGGTGGAGCGTGACATCCCGGCGTACATCGGCACGAGCGGCACGCTCTGTTTCCCGGCGCAGGTACAGGTCAAACATGGCAACGAGATCATTGAACGCTGGCATTGGGAATACGGCGAGTACGGCGAACTAAACAACTTCATCCAGCGTTTTACCGTGGTGACGAATACTCTGCCACTTACAGTCACTTGTTATCGGCAGGCGAAAAAGTTTGTCAGATACAATCCCAATTTGAAACCCATACCCAAGTCGATCGTTTGGTCGTGCGTGGTGGACACCAGCATTCGCTATGGTGTGGTGGATGAGCAAAGCCGCAACCACGGCCTGTGGGTTGAGTTTTTGGAAAACCAACCGGCATCGGCGGAACTCTGGAATCACGGCCACCAAGTCGGCTTGGCGAAGTGCAATGCTGATGGGGAGTGGCGAAAGCTTGTGAAGGTGTCTGAGTTTGAGTTGCCAAGCGATCCAGTCGCGAGTTGGAGTGAGATCAACGAGGGTTACTACAATCTTAATTATGCCAAGACCCTTGTTAGGGTGGAGCACGAAATGATCCGACACGACTTGACTTTAGCTCTGTTGTTGAAACCGTTGCTCTCGAATAAAATTGAGTCGGATGAAAACCGATTGGCCAAGCACGGAAACTGAGCCTCAACGCTCGACCGGCCGGTAGGTGTGCTTGGCCTTGGCCAGCACTTCCTCACGGGTGAACGGCACTTTTCTTAATGTCTCCTCGGCGAACATTGACGCTTGGTCGCTGTAGTGCGGCGAGTCGGGATTACCTGGGCTGCTACCAAACTGGTTGATGGCCCAAGCTTGCAGTTTGCCGTCCTTGTCCCACTCAACGAACTGGAAGAAGCAGTCGCCAGCCACTCCGGCGAGCGTGCCGTCTTCCTGCGGTCGGCCATAGATGGCGCGAAGCGTGTCGGGGCCGCCGCCCAGCGGGAGGTTTTTATCACCGCGAACCAAGCGGTTGACCTTGCTCCACTCGACGTCGATCCGGCCAAAGTGTTTGCGGAGATCTTCCGAAGCCTTCTGAAGCTGTTCGAGCGTTCGTTCGTGTTCGGTTTTTCGTTTGCTCGAATTTGACCTTGGCCGAAAGGTCAGCAGGACAAGGGCAGCGGAGCGATTGTCTTTTGCCATTTCACCGTTCCATTGGCGCAGCAGTTCGAGTTCCTTTTTCAGTCCGTTGCTTTCCGGCTGTGCATCTAGGAAATTAGCGACTTGCCTGCGTAATTCCGATTTTTCCGAGTACGTCTTGTCGTATTTGTACCGAAAGAATTCGTCGTGGTTGATCGAGTCGTCGCCGCCGTACAGCTCGACCGCCCGGCGGGCGCGGTTGGTCATCCATTTTTCGATGCTGTAGTTTTCCGAAAACGCCGTCTCGTCCGGGTTGTCCTCGCCGGTGGTCGTCTGGAATGGATCGCTGTTGCAGTTTTGAATGAAGCCGGACTTTGGGTTCTCGACAATCGGGAGTTCGTCGAACGGCCGATACTCTGTCCACAGGGTGTCGCGGGTGTTTCCGGGGACGGTGCCGCTCCAGTCGTGGCCGTCGGCACGCTCCGGCAGCAGGGCGTTGTAGACGTAAAAAATGTTCCCGTCGCGATCGCCGTAGCCGGTGTTGAACATGGCCAACGCGTGGATGCGCATGGCGTCCTTGAATTCGTCGAGGTTCTGCGCCCGGCCCATGCGGTACCATTGTTCGATCTGCCGGAACTCGCCGATGCCAGCGTAGCGAATCGCGAACACCTGATCATCAACACGCATCGCGGGCCCGTAGATCGAGTAAAGAACCTCGCGGTTGACCGTCCAGCGGAAGTTGCCCCATAGCCGAATTTCAAGCGGGGCCAGGCTCCGTTCCAGGTCGAGCCATTCGCCATCGACCTTGTATTGGTTTGGGTTGGCCGGATTAAGTTCAAGTTTGAATACGTCAACAAGATCCGGCTCGTTGACCGTGTGCCCCCAGGCGATGTTCTCGTTGTGCCCGAGGAAGATGACCGGCGAGCCGGGGAACAGGCCGCCGTAGAGGTTTTGCCCCTCCTCGCTGATGAGGTGCGCCTCGTACCAGGCGACAGGGCCGGTCCACGGCTGATGTGAGTTGATGCAGACACGTGTGGCTTGATCGCCAGAACGACTTGGACCGACTGCGATGAAGTTTGAGCCAATTGGAAGCTGGTCGGGATTCAGCACACTTGCAGTGGATGTCGACTTGCCGGTGTCGGCCATCAGTCGTGCCAGGTCTCTGTGCATCCCGAACATCATTGGGAGTTTATGGATGGAACCGGCCACGAGATCCTGCGGCTTGGCTGGCCATATGTTTCGTTTGAGTTTCTCCGGGTGCCGGCTGGCGTAGAGGTTCAAGCCGTCACAGTAGGCCTGGCAGATGGCCCGGAACTTAGGATCAAGCGTGGCGTATTTTTCGTCCAAGCCATCCCAGACCCGGATCAGGTGCACGTAGTAGTCGTTCGGCGCCATCGCCAAGCCCTCCACTGAGGCCAGCTTCCCGCGCACAGCAAGGAGCACATCCTGTATCGTCGCGAAGTCGTCCTCGGCGTGGGCGTAGGCCAGGCCGTGTGCCGTGTCGGCGTCCGTCTTGCCGAGAATGTGAGGGATGCCCCACTCGTCGCGAACGATCTGCACGTCGTAATTCTGCGCTTGGCCAAGCGCGTTCGAGAAATCGAACTTCGGTTTCATTGCAAACAGCCGGTCGGCCAAGCCGAACGTCCCGCTACCGACGAGCAGCGCCGTCAACACAGCCACCGCCGGTTTTTTGTAAAGCGCATCGAGCAGCCAGGCGGGACTGACCAGCAGGAACTGAAGATCCTCGGTAAACGCCGGTTTTTTTCCCTCAATCCCGTGGCCGATGAACTGCCCGGCCCAAGCCAGCACAAACACCGTCAGCGAAGTGCCCAACAGAGAGAGCGGGCTGGCCTCGACGCTGATGCACAGGACACTCGCGGCCAGGCCGAAGAACAGCATCCCCAGCAGGCTGCCAAGCGACAGGAACAAATAATAAACCGAGGCCAGGCCGATGAAGACAGCCCCGGCGTTCAGCGTGAACGAAAGCTCGTCGCCGAGCGTGGTCGGAATCTTGATGCACCAAAGCAGCCCAACGAGGCTCAGCGCAATCAGCGGCACGCAAATGAAGTGGACGAGCCGGTTCGTCTCGTCCTGATGAAACTCCTCATAACGGGCGATCAGTCTGTCCAGTTTTCTCATATTGGGCAAGTCGCTGCTTGATTTCTCCCCGGGGCAGCGTGGGAGGGGCCTTCATCGCAAATGGAAGTTGACATGTGCAGATCGGAAATCATTCGTAAGCAATGTGGTCAGTTTCCGATTTTGAATTCAAGCGTGACGTAGTCGGGAACGAACTCATCGTCGGGACGCTGAACCCGGTCGACTTCGAACGGTCGCGCGACATTGTTTCCGGCAAGATCCTCTAGCCCTGTCCCGATCACCACCCGGTAATCACCGTCCTTCCACGCTTGGTTTGGGACGAACGCCCACTGCCTCTCCACGTTCCCAATTCGAACCTGGCCTTCAACCACATGCTTCCCGGCGTCCTCAATCCAAAGCAACCGCTGCAGGAGTGCGTGATCCAACGATTCAGGAAAATCGAGCGTCAATGGATTTGTTGAGCCAGCATTCGGGGCAGTGATTTTCCATCGGGCCGGGGATGGCATTTCCACATCCGGGGCGGTCACGATAATTTTTTTTGTGAAGCCTTCCTTGAGAGGTGCGCCGGCCGCATCCGGCCAGGTGGCGTCAATTTTGAGTGTGTACGATTGGCCTTCCTGCAACACCGGCCCGTCTTGTTCACGAGGCAGCAGGCCTTTCTTGATGCGTCCGGGATCAAACAGGACGGTGAGTCGTGTCCCTTCCGGGTTCCACAGTTCCTCGTCCACCTCCAAAAACGGGAGCTCAATTTTTTCGTCACTGGAATTCAGCAGGTGGATATACTTGTAAACATTTCCCTGGCTCATTGGTGCAGAAAAATGCAAATAGAATTTGAGCAGATTCTCGGGCAACGAATTTTCTGTCGGGTAAACTTGGCTTACAATTGTTGCCGGCTTGGCCCTTGGTTTCTCGATCCGAAGGGTCGCCTCGATGACATCGGAAAACGATCTCTCCACCAGGCGCCCGCCCGTCTCCCCGCCCAGCAATCGGCTTGCCTTCGCAGGCTCGAATACCGCATGATAATTGACCCCGGCCTGCAGGGGGAAAAGTGGCTCAAAAACCAGGCGGTTGTTCGTGACCCGATAGGAGCCTTGAACGGGCGGAAGCTCCCTCCAGCCCAAACCCTCTGCGGTTTCGGCGTGTATGTGAAACGCCTTTTCCCAGTCTGCCGGCTCCAACTCTCCAGAGTTTGCCAAGCCACCGGCCAGTGCCTTGGGCAAATCGACCTCGAATACGGCTTGGCTCGGCGCCGCAGGCTGCTTGGCCAAGCGAATCTCGCCTCGCATCCCGGTTTCTACAGCCTCATTTTGAGTTGGCTTGGCACAGCCAAACTGCAAAACCAGTATGAATAGATAAGGAGCTCCCGCAAAGTAATGCCGGGGAAGCATTACGGAAGACGAACGGCCTCAAGATTTAGACTGTCGCCATCTGTTCCTCGCACCACCAATGCATGCTGACTGTCTAGTTCGGCCAACTGGTAGACTTTCGTCCAGTCTGAGACAGTCTCATAGGGCAAACCTTTCGTTCCCCCCCCGGACACTTTCTCAGTGATTCCCTTGTAATTCCCAAGTTTCTCCGTGGTGATTTTCATCACTCCGCGGCTGCTATTGGCCATCAGCAAATATTCCTTGCCATCCTTCTTGTAAACAATCATGTCGATGGGACGGTTGCGATTACCCAGTTCGGCGATGGTTTCTCCTTTAGCATTCGAACCCGGCTTCAACTCCGTCATTGGGATTTTCACAAGTGGCGTGCAGGTGTATGCAGCGAGAATATGAGGATCACCCTCGATGTCGTAGCTGACAAACGTGCGGATGGGGGAGGACGTTTCATAACGGCCATGTGCCCCGTGAAAAATTCTCACTCCCGTCCCCTTCTGTGAACCTTCAAACGGAAAGGGAATGATCCGCAGCGTCGAGGAAAACTCCTCATTGGAAAGTCCCGCAACAATTACCTTGCCATTGACGAAGGCAATGTCCGTGATGGACTCCATCCGCTGGTTACGGCGTCGTCGACCTTGTCCTGTTTCTTGATCAGCAGGGGCGTTTGGCAGTTTCGCAACGGCGTGCTGAACATTCTTGAGTGACAAAACACGAATCTTCCCACTGGGACGGACGGACACAACAACCGC
>QOAX01000300.1 GCA_003972865.1 Verrucomicrobiota bacterium
GCCCGGAGGGCATTCCTGGGCCGCCGGGAATGTTCATCACCTCGTTGCCGTCGTGCTGCAGCAAATGGAAGCGGCCATCCGGATCGAGGTACAGGTTGTAGTCGCTTCCCCGGGTGAAATACCCCTCGTCTTGGAATACACACTCGAGTGCCAGTGACCACATAGCGCTGTCGATATCAAAACGGCCATTTAATTTTTCTGCTAATTCCCCGAGCGGGGTTTCATTCAGCAACCTGGTGAATTCAGCAATTTTTTTCCAGGCATCATCCGCACCCTCGGTGCCAAGCTGGTAGCCACCGTAGTCCTCCTTGAGGTCGCCGGGATAGCCCAGGTTGCCGCGGCCTCCGCCGCCCGCTCCGATCTTCCAGCGCACGCCGCCGCGCGTGCCGAAGTTGTCCTCGAGGAAATCCTTGTTGAACTGCTGGATGTGCGAGTAGATGCCCCAGCTTTCGCCGTTGATCACCACCTTGACGAAGTTGCCCTTGAACGCCGGGATGTAATCGCGGGCCACGTGCGAATAAATGACCTCGCGCATGAACGTGGGGTCCGAGTTGCTGTTGAGCAGGTTGAGCGTCTTGTAGCCGAGCAGCTTTTGATCGCCGTGCTTGTGATCGACATAGAGATTCATCGACCGTTTCAAGTCGGGTGACACGGAGAAATACGAGGAGTTGCCGCGGTATTTCAAGCCAACGTCCTTGAACAGTTTGCCATCGACGATCAAGTCAGCGGGGACAGCAACGTCGGTGCGGTAGAAAACTTCCATCTCCTCCTTCCACTCGTCGTCCTTGAACGTGATAAACAACGTGCGAAGTGTGCCCTCGTCGTAAAGCTTGGTGCCGGGATCCTTGTCATTGCCCGGCTCAAGCCGCTCGGCTTTTGAAAAATCACGGGGCTCGGGTGCTGGACGACCGCCGCCACCCCTCGGATCAGGGCGGCCTCCGCGGTCACCTCCAATCGGGGGTCTGCCGCCACGGTTCCCGTCCGGGCGGGGCGGCCGGCCTCCGCGCTGACCCCGATCGCCGCCTCCATCACCGCTGCGTTGTTCCTCCACATGTTTTCGGGCGGCGGAACGCTCAGTCTTGTTCAGAATCCCGTCATCATCCTTGTCAAACTTGGGGATCAACTCGATCCGTTGCCCCCGTCGGGAACGTCCCCTGCCCCGGCTGTTGCGTCCGCCGCGATCCCCTCGTCCGGCATCGGGAGGCGGCCCTTCGGGGCGACCGCTCGCTCTGGGAGGCCCGTCTCGGCGGAACGACTCCCGGGCCGCTTCACGCTCTTCCTCATCCAGTTCGCCGTCCCTGTTCTTGTCGAAGCGCTCCAAGACTTGCTGGCGCAGTGCCTCGCGGTCGGGGCGTCCATCCCGTCCCGGTCGGTCGGCGGGTTGTGCAGAGAGACTCGCATTCGTTGAGGCCATCAGGCCAAACGTGAGAAATAATCGAATAGATATGGTTTTCATGTACAGATCATTTAAGCCCCCAACCAAGCGGAGGAGGGAAATACGGTCAGAACGGAGCAAATGGTTACAGCTTTATCGATGGATTAAAACCATTATCCGCTCTGCGAGACGCTTGGCCAGGCGGCTTGCCGCGAACATCAGATTGCCTTTGGCAGGGGAATGTGTTGCATTAGACCGCCTTGCCATCGGCCAGGAGAAAGATAAATTTAATTAAATTATGTCACAAACAAGCGACAAAAATCTTTGGGCTCGGTTCCAGCGCTATTACACGGAGTTCCCCGCCCTCGGCTTGGCACTGGACTTGAGCCGGATGAACTTCACCGAGGAGTTCCTTGAGCAAATCAAGCCGCGCTTGACCAAGGCCTACGAGGCGATGGACGCACTCGAGGCGGGCGCCATTGCCAACCCCGACGAAAACCGGATGGTCGGCCATTATTGGCTGCGGAACTCCGCCCTGGCACCGAGCGGGGATATTCGGCGGGCGATCGATCAAGCTTTGGCTAGCATCAAGGCGTTCGCCGCCAAGGTGCACACCGGTGAAATTCAGGGAGCAGAAGGGCCGTTCGAAAACTTTTTGATAATCGGCGTCGGCGGCTCGGCGCTTGGCCCACAGTTCGTTGCACACGCCCTTGCACAACCAGGAAAGGACAAAATGACCCCTTCGTTCATCGACAATACCGATCCCGATGGAATCGACCGAATTAAAGCTAAATTGGCTAATTCATTGGGTAAAACGCTGGTTATCGTGATTTCCAAGTCCGGTGGAACCAAGGAAACCCGCAACGGTATGCTCGAGATGCAGGCCGACTATCAAGCCGCCGGGTTGAGCTTTGCCGAACACGCCGTCGCTATCACCGGCGACGGAAGCAAGCTCGACAACGTCGCCGAAGCCGAAGGTTGGATTCAGCGATTCCTGATGTGGGACTGGGTCGGCGGACGCACCAGTGAGACCTCGGCGGTTGGCCTGCTGCCGGCCGCGCTTCAGGGCTGCGACATTGACGAGTTGCTCGCCGGCGCCGCCGCATGCGATGCCGTAACACGTGCAAAGTCGTTTGCTGATAATCCAGCCGCGCAACTCGCGGCGATGTGGTTCTACGCCGTTGATGGTAGAGGCTCCAAAGACATGGTTATCCTGCCGTACAAAGACCGGCTCGAGCTTTTCTCGAAGTACCTGCAGCAACTCATCATGGAGTCGCTCGGCAAGGAACGCAACCTTGACGGCCAAGTCGTCAATCAAGGCATCTCAGTGTATGGCAACAAGGGATCGACAGATCAGCACGCCTACATCCAGCAACTCCTCGAAGGCGTCCACAACTTTTTCGTCACCTTCATCCGCGTGCTGAAGGATCGAGACGGTGACTCAATGGAGGTCGATAAAGGCATCACCGCCGGCGACTATCTCGATGGATTTTACCAGGGGACGCGCAATGCACTTTATCAAAATCAAAGAGAATCCATAAGCATCACTGTTACAGAGATCAATGAATTTACGGTCGGTGTGCTATTGGCACTGTTTGAAAGATCTGTAGGTTATTATTCAACACTTATTAATGTAAATGCCTACCACCAACCCGGTGTGGAGGCCGGCAAGAAGGCAGCCGGTGATGTTATTGATTCACAAGTCAAAATAGTCGATTTTATTCGCAAAAACAGCGATTCTCCCCATTCCGTCGAGGCTATTGCCGAGGGGATTAATGCTTTGGAAGAGCAGGAAAAAATATATCTCATTTGCCAACATCTTTCAGCGCAAAAGGATCGGTGCATAAAAAAGACAGGCTCCGGTTCATTGGATAAAATGACCTTTCAGACACAGTAATTCATGTTTTTTTATCCAAAGAAATATGACGTGATTGTCGTCGGCGGCGGTCACGCCGGGATTGAGGCTGCCTTGGCTTCGGCGCGCATGGGATGCCGGACGCTCATGCTGACGATGAACGCAGACACCATCGGGCAGATGTCCTGCAACCCGGCAATAGGAGGCTTGGCCAAGGGACATCTTGCAAGGGAAATCGATGCGTTTGGTGGAGAGATGGGCAAATGTACGGACATGACCGGGCTGCAGTTCCGCATGCTCAACACAAAAAAAGGCCCAGCGGTGCGAGCCCCTCGGGCACAGTGCGACAAGAAGGCTTATCAATTCCGGATGAAGTGGATTTGCGAACGCGAACCCAACCTCGATGTCACCCAAGGCCAAGTTGCCCGGTTGGTTCACAAGGCGGGGATTGTCTCCGGAGTGGAGACAACGATGGAGGTTCGCTACGGGGGATCAACGGTGGTGATCACCACCGGGACGTTCCTCAAGGGCCTGATGCATGTCGGCTCCAACAAACAGAGCGGAGGGCGTGCTGGTGAAGGTTCAGTTGGTGGCTTTTCTGAGTCGTTGCGCTCCGTGGGGCTGAAACTTGGCCGGCTGAAAACGGGCACGCCGCCCCGTTTGCTGAAGCGTTCCATTAACTTTTCAAAAACCGAATTGCAGCCCGGCGACGTGCCGATTCCCTATTTCAGTTTCTGGAAGGAAGATTTGTTCCACGTGGAACATTCCGGCGTCAATCCGAAAGATACCGGTCGTTCGGAGGGGAAATACCCGCCGGGATCCATTTTAGATCACATCAATGGCCAAATACCGTGCCATATTACCTTTACCACCGATAAAACAGCCGAAATCATAAGGGATAATTTGCATAAATCTCCGATGTACTCCGGTGAAATTGAAGGGGTTGGGCCTCGATATTGCCCCTCCATCGAGGATAAAATTGTCCGTTTTGCAGATAAAGAGCGCCATCAAATTTTTTTGGAACCGGAAGGTATTTCGACGGATGAAATGTACGTAAACGGTTTTTCAACCTGTTTGCCCTTCGATGTGCAGTATGAAATGGTTCGATCCATCATTGGTTGTGAAAACGCAGAGATTCTTCGTCCAGCCTATGCGGTGGAATATGATTTCGCTTTTCCAACTCAACTAAAGGCCACCCTCGAGGCAAAACCCTGCGAGAACCTCTTTTTGGCGGGACAGATCAACGGAACCTCCGGATACGAGGAGGCGGGGGCCCAGGGATTAATGGCAGGCATCAACGCGGCAATGAAAGTGCAGGGCAAACCAGGCTTGGTTTTGCGTCGAGACCAAGCCTACATCGGGGTCTTGATTGATGACCTGATAACCAAGGGAACCGCCGAGCCGTATCGCATGTTTACATCCCGTGCAGAATACCGGTTGCTGCTGAGGCAGGACAACGCTGATCTTCGCTTATGTGAGATCAGCAGGGGAATTGGATTGTTGTCTGATCGGCAGCACGAACTTTTTCAAGAAAAGAAGGCCAACGTGGAAGAGGAGCTGGATAGGATCCGGAACGAGCGACTTGACGGGATCAGCTTGGAACAGTTACTCAAACGAAACGATTACAGCCATGAAGATTTACCTCAACCTGACAAATGGATTGCACCAGAAGTGGCCGAACAGGTGGAAATCTCCGTGAAGTATGCTGGGTATATCGAGCGGCAAGAGTCAGACGTGGAGCAATTCCAGAAAATGGAGAGCAGGGCAATTCCAGAGTGGCTGGATTACGACCAAATACCAGGCTTGAAGAATGAATCCCGCCAAAAATTAAAAGAAATCAAGCCTGCAACAATTGGTTTGGCCTCAAGAATTTCAGGAATTAATCCAACTGATGTGAGCCTATTGATGGTTTGGATTAAGCGGGGAAGGGAGAAAAAATCCGGTAATTCAAGCTCGGTAGTTTCAGCATGCCACAGCGAAGATTGAACGACTTTTCATGTTCCACGTGGAACATTTATATCAAAGGAATCGACCGATAATTGGCTTAAGATTTTCAATTGTATCGCCAGGCCAAGCGCTTTTCTCGGTCATTATGGCATTGTCCAGTGCTCTATGGCTTGGCCAGGCTGGGGCGTCTGGAATCTTTGCGACTGCATTTCGGATGATTGTTTTTGCAGAGGAAACATTCTTTTTAAGACAGGCAATGACGGTTTCTACTGAGACTGGTTCCTCCTCTACTTTCCAGCAGTCATAGTCCGTCACCATAGCCAGCGTTGCGTAAGAGATCTCCGCCTCGCGCGCGCAGCGGGCCTCACCCATGTTGGTCATACCAATCACGTCGAATCCCAGTTTTTGGTTTCGGAGGGACTCGGCACGTGTGCTGAACGCCGGGCCTTCCATGTTGACGTAGGTTCCCCGGTCGTGCGCCTTTGCTCCTGA
>QOAX01000163.1 GCA_003972865.1 Verrucomicrobiota bacterium
GTGCTGCCCAGTTCCTGGAAATTCAACAGGCACGGACAAAGCGGCATGGACTTCTCGGAACTGCTGCCCGGCTTCGGCGAGATTGCCGATGAGCTTTGCCTCATCCGCAGCATGCACACCGGCGTGAACAATCACGGCCAGTCCATCCACGCCCTCAACAGCGGCCGCACCGTGAGTGGTCGGGCATCGCTGGGCAGTTGGCTCACCTACGGCCTCGGCACCGAAAGCCAGAACCTGCCGGCCTACCTCGTGTTGCGCGACCCCGCCAGCTTACCGGTCGAGGGGACGTGGAACTGGTCGTCCGGCTGGCTGCCGGGCCTGTATCAGGGCACCGTGGTGAGGGCGCGCGAGCCGCGCATCTTAAACCTCGAGGCCCCGGCAAATCTGCGCGGCGGCGGCCAGCGCAACTACCTCGACTTCCTCGGCAACCTCAACCGCAAACACAGCGCGTCGCACCCAGGCGAGCTGGACCTCGAGGCGCGCATTGCCAGCTTCGAGTTGGCCGCCCGCATGCAGACTTCCGCGTCCGACGCGATGGACATCTCCGGCGAAAATGCGGCGACAAAAAAACTGTACGGCATCGACGATCCCGCGACGAAGGAGTACGGCACGCGCTGCCTCATTGCGCGGCGGCTCGTCGAGCGCGGCGTGCGCTTCGTGCATGTGTTGAGCGGAAACCAGTCTTGGGATCATCACCACGGCATCAAAGGCTCGCTGCCCAAGGCCTGCAAAAAAACAGACCGTCCCATTGCCGGACTGGTGAAGGACCTCAAGGGGCTTGGCCTGCTCGACAGCACGGTCGTCCACTGGGGCGGCGAGATGGGCCGGCTGCCGGTGGTCCAGAATACGAGAAACGCCGGGCGCGATCACAACACCTACGGCTTCAGCATGTGGCTCGCCGGCGGCGGCTTCAAGGCCGGCCACATCCACGGCGAAACCGACGAGTGGGGCCACCGTTCCGTGCGGGACAAGGTGAATCATTACGACTACCACGCGACGCTGCTACGCCTCTTCGGGCTCGATCACGACCATCTCAACTACAAGCGGGGTGGCCGAGTGCAAAGCCTCATCGACGGCCAGCCCGCCCGGGTGGTGGAGGAAATCATGGCATGAACAACCCGTTCAACCGCCGCCGATTTCTCCGGCACAACACGATGGGCATCGGCAGCCTGGCGCTGGGCTGGCTGCTGAACCGCGACAAGTTGTTGGCCAACCCGTCAACTGATCCGCGTGTTCAACGGTCATTCGATCTTGCCCCGAAGCAGCCGCACCACACGCCGAAAGCGCAGGCGATGATTTCGCTCTTCATGCACGGCGGCCCGAGCCACATGGACCTCACCGATCCCAAGCCGGAACTGACGCGGCTGGACGGCAAGGAGTACACGGAGGATATCCATTACAGTTTTGCCAACGAAGCCAGCCGCAAGTTGTTTGGCAGCCCGTGGAAATTCCGCAGGCACGGCCAGTGCGGCATGGACTTCAGCGAGCTGCTGCCGCACACCGCCGCGATTGCCGACGACTTGTGCCTGATCCGCAGCATGCACACTGGGCATAACGGCCACGAGGTTTCCATCCGCTACATGAACGCCGGCGTCCCCGGGGTGACCGGTCGGCCGAGCCTCGGCGCCTGGCTGACCTACGGGCTGGGCAGCGGCAGCGACGAGCTGCCCGCCTACATGGTGCTCACCGACCCGGGCGGACACCCGGTGGATGGTGTTCACAACTGGAGCAATGGTTTTCTGCCCAGCCTGTTCCAGGGCACCGTGCTTCGCGCCAAGGAGCCGCGCATTTTCAATCTCGACGCGCCGGCGCATCTTCAGGGTCAAGCCCAGCGCAACTACCTCGATTTCCTCGGACAAATTAACAGCGGCCACCTCGGGCAACGGCCCGGCGAGCATTCGCTTGAGGCGCGCATTGCCAGCTACGAGCTGGCGGCCCGCATGCAGACGGCGGCCAAGGAGGCGCTCGACATCCGCCGCGAAAGCGGGGGGACGAAAAAGCTCTACGGCATCGACCAAAAGGAGACGCACGAATACGGCACGCGCTGCCTGATCGCTCGGCGGTTGGTCGAGCGCGGCGTGCGCTTCGTGCAGTTGTTCCTAAACGGCCAGCCGTGGGACAACCACGAAAACCTCCACAACGCCTTGCCGGGTGTTTGCCGCCGCACCGACAAGCCGGCCGCTGCGCTGGTGACCGACCTCAAGCAGCGCGGGCTGCTGGACACGACAGTGGTGCATTGGGGTGGCGAGATCGGCCGCCTGCCGGTGGTGCAGTCCCGCTCCAGGCCGGGGCGCGACCACAACGGCCAGGGCTTCAGCACCTGGCTGGCCGGCGGTGGCTTCAAGACGGGAACCGTTTACGGCGAGACGGACGAGGTGGGACACCGAGCCGTGGTCAACAAGGTCACGGCCAACGACTACCAGGCCACGCTGCTGCACCTGTTTGGCCTCGACCACAACGGGCTGATTTTCCACCAGGGCGCCCGCCAGCAAAAGCTCACCAACGACCGTCAGGCTCGGGTGGTCACCGATATTTTGGCTTAGCCTTAACCAAGCGCCCGGGCGTAGGCGGCCTCGAGCTGCTCGACTGATTTTTCCCAGTTGAGCTGCGAGTGAAACCGCTCGTGGCCCAGGCGGCCCATCCGCTCGCATTCGCCGGGATCATCGAGCGTTTCGGCAATCGCTTGGCCAAGCGCTTGGGCGGAATTTTCCGGCACGTAGCGCGCGGCGTCGCCGGCGGAGAAGCGACCCTCCTTCAGGTCGAACATCACCTGCGGCTTGGCGAAGGTCATATACTCGAGCACCTTGTTCATTGTGCAATGGTCGTTGTACGGGTTGATCGGGTCGCTCGACACGCCGAGATCCATCGTCCGCAGCGCGGTGAACAAAAACTCGTTCGACACGCGGCCGGGCAGATCGACGAATTCGCCCATGCCAAGCTCGTCGCGAAGCGCAACGAGATTGTCGTGCTCCGGGCCGGAGCCCATCAGCAGAAACTGGATGTCGTCCCGGCCCTGTTCGCGAACCAAGTGATCCGCCGCCTCGACGATGTAGCGCACGCCATCGGCGTTGCCCATCACGCCGACGTAGCCGACGAGGTGCTCGCGCCCTTTTTTCAGCGAGAGATCCGGCTCGACGCTCGTGTCGGCGATCTTCGGCGCGGTGCGAACGACGAACACATCGTCCGGCGATTGGCCGCCACGTCCGATGGCGATGTCGCGCACCGACTCGTTCGTGGCAATCACCACGTCGGCGAAAAAGTGCGTGGCCCATTCCGCCGCGCGCACAGCCCAGTAAAGCAGCCCGCGTTTACCGAACTTGGCCTCGAACATCTCCGGGCACACATCATGCACGTCGTAAATGATCCGCGTGCCGGCGAGCTTGTACGGCGCGGCAACGAGGAATAACAGGTCGGGCGGGTTGCAGAGATGCACGATATCGAAGCGGTGCCGCCGCCAGGCTTTCCAAAGCAACCGAAACTCGCCCCAGAGCGCCGAGCTGTACTCGCGCAAAAAACCACCAACCGCGCCGGCTTCCTCGCTGATCCAGTGCCGGTAAATCTGAATGCCGTCGATGACTTCCTCCGGCTCGGTGTGGCCGCGCATTTGTGGGCAGATGACGACCACTTGGTAGCCGGCGTCGCGCAGCGCGCACGACTCCTGCCAGACCCGGCGGTCGAGCGGCACCGGCAGGTTCTCAACGATGATGCAGACGCAGGGCTTCTTTTCGCTCACCAGCAAAATCCTTCGTAATGGCCCGGCAAGTCGCGCAGCTCCGGCCAGCCGTTGACGTCGAGCACCGTGTGTTCGGCCGTGATGAGCGGCTTGAGCGTCTCTATATCGACACACTTTTGCGCCGCGATCACGAGCCCCCCTTGGCCAATCGCGGCGGCCAAGTCATCGGTCAGCAGCGAGGCCAAGTGCGGCATTTTTTCGTCGATCACGCGCTTGTTGGCGCCGATGAGCTTGGCCAGGTTTAGCTGCGGATCGTAAATACTCAGCTCGAATCCGCGCCCGAGCAGGTGCTGCGCGACCTCGACCATCGGGCTCTCGCGCAGGTCATCCGTATCGCTCTTGAACGACAGCCCAAGCAGGGTCACCCGGCCCTTGGCCAAGCGCTTGGTTTGCTCGATGAGCTTGGCCAAGTGCGCCTCGTTGCTGGGCAGCAGGCTGTCGATCAACGGCAACTCCACGCCGCCGCGGCGGCCTTCGTGCGCCAGCGCGAGGACGTCTTTGGGCAGGCACGAACCGCCGAACGGGTTGCCGGGACGCAGGTAGTACGGCGAAAGATTCAGGCGCGTGTCCTGGCAGAGCAGCCGCATCACCGACTGCGAATCGACGCCCATGCTTTTGCCGATGCGGCCGATCTCGTTGGCGAACGTTACCTTCGTCGCGTGGAAAGCGTTGCAGGCGTACTTGACCATCTCGGCGCTGGGCCAGTTCACCGACGGGGCGTCCCCGCCGAAAAGCGGCGACAACTCGCCCGGGAACGCCGAGCCGTCGTGCGTGCCGACGACGGCCAGCGATGGATCGTCGAAATCGGCCACCGCGGTGCCTTCGCGCAAAAATTCCGGATAAAAAAACAGGCGCAGTTTGCCCGACTCGAGTAAATCGGCAAGCAGCTCGTCGGCGATTTTTTGGGTGCTGCCGGGGAGCATCGTGCTGCGCAGGACGAGGTCGTGCGACTCGCCGGAGGCACGCGCCGCATCGGCGATCTGGCCAACGACTTGCCGGACGTATTGCAGGTTGAGTTCGCCGCTCTCGGCCGACGGCGTGCCAACGCAGACGAGCGACACGTCGGTCGCGGCGATGGCTTCCTCGTGATTTTGCGTGGCGGTGAGCAGGCCGTTTTTCGCTGCCGCAGCGAGGAGATTACCGAGCCCCGGCTCGACGATGGGCGACACGCCACTGGCGAGTGACTCGACTTTTTCGGCCTGCACATCGACGCCCACAACGGTGTGCCCCTCTTTTGTGAGACACCCGGCTGTGACTGCGCCAACATAGCCAAGACCGAAAATGGAGACCTTCATTTCAGGCGCGGCAGGCTAGGAGTCACCGGCCCAAAACGCAAGGCCAAGCCGGTGCGTCCAACTTGAAACTTGAAATTTTTTTACCTGTGTGACTCTGTGTCGGGCGTAACGAGGCGCAGGCATGATTACTTTTTTGAAAGGGAACCTCACCGACGCGCTGCCGACACAGGTGGTGATCGACGTCAACGGCATCGGGTACGAAGTGTTGATCCCGTTGTCGTCGTTCGAAAAGCTGCCGGAGCTTGGCCAAGCGGTGACACTCAAGACGCAGCTCGTGGTGCGCGAGGATTCGCAGACGCTGTACGGCTTCGCGACGAACGACGAGCGTGAATTGTTCCGTATGATCCAGGGCGTGAGCGGCATCGGGCCGAGGCTGGCGCTGAATGTCCTGAGCGGCATGGATGTGGCGTCGTTCAAGGGCGCGATCGGCGCCGGGGACGTGAAGCGGCTTTCGAGCATCAGCGGCGTTGGCAAAAAAACCGCCGAGC
>QOAX01000165.1 GCA_003972865.1 Verrucomicrobiota bacterium
GAGCGGGATGACATCATTGAGCGGGTGCAGGAGGCGACCTGCCTCGTGCGGGTAACCGGTCCGGCGCAGTAGAACGTCTCGCCCGCGAGTGGGACGCCGCGCACCCGCGTGAGCCGTAAGCCCCTGCCAGCCAGCGGCACGATAGATACCTCACCGCTCCTGAGCGGTCCACACGACTGCGCGTCAGCCAGAACGCTCCGCCAGCGTGAAGCCACCTGCGGGAACCGTCTTTCCGCGCTCCTCGCCCACGGGTTCATACGCCGCAAGTGCCAGTCCCTGTGAGGCAATGAAATCGCTGGCCTGCTTTCGTGCAGGTGCTGCGGTGGACATGAAGAACTGCAAAGACTCGCCGTAGAACCCCTTGATCATGAGGTTCGCGTATTGGCCTAAGAACCCCGAAAAGTATTCGAGACTAAATGTATCGAAGGCAATCCGGCTGCCCACTGCAAGGCCGGAGACCGTCCGAAGCGTCGTCTGGACGGTTTTCTCCTCGAGGTAATACGTGACGCCCTCCCAGAGAATGAACGTTGGGAGTGCGGGGTCGAAACCCCGCACCAGCAGCGCATCGAACCATGAGGTCTGACCGAAGTCGGTCTCGACGAACGTGACGTGACGCGCGTCGATACCGGCGCGATTCAGCGCCTGTGTCTTGGCGCGTTGCGTCGCCGGGGTGTCAACTTCGAACACCCGCAGAGGACGGTCTCTCAGCGCACCATAGGCGCGGGTGTCCCATCCAGCGCCGAGGAAGACGACCTGCTGTGCCGGGTGTGGTCCAGTCGGGTCGACGGCGCTAGCGAGCGCCTCATCGAAGAATGCCGTGCGATGCACCATCATCAATATCATCGACGACGGTCTCGCGCCCGGATACGAGAGAATTGATCCCTGATAGCCGCTCAATCTGGCCGCCAGTCCCATTGTCCCGATCATCAGCCATGCCACACTCGGCGACAGCGCAGGCAGATGAGGCGCCAACTTCACGGCGGCGCGATCGTCTCGAGTGCCTGCATGGTGAAAAAGCATCCGATTGAACAAGGGTTCGTAGGCCGTGGCAGTGATACCGCGGTTCCTAGTCTTTAACCTGACCATGAAACCAACCATCCCAAGCATAAATAGCGGCAGGAACGCGACGACGAGAAGCGAGAACATCAGGAGGCGGAGCGCGTTCATCAGCATGCCTGGGTCGTCTCTCTTATGGACTACTCACAGCCAGACACCGGTGACACCAAGGGCCACGCCAATGGCAATGCCCACGCCGACAGCAGATTGACGTGCGTGGCGACCGGTCATGTCGGTCCTCCGATTCAGTCCTCCGCCGACCACGACGACGAGGCGGCAACGTCGGCCTGGGCGTGCGTGGACTGCGCCGCCGCGGGCAGCGGACAGAACGCCCCTTCTGAGAACCCCTCGGCCTCGATGCCGAGCGCGTGATCGAACCGTGCGCGGTATTGCTCCCACGCGATCGCCGAGGTCAATTCGACCAACTGCGCATCGGTCAGGTGCTTCTTGAGCTCCTCGACCAAAGCGACCGACACCTCCACCGGCGTCGCGGTCATCGCCGTCGCGTAGCGCAGCGCGAGCTTCTGCGGTTCGCTGAACGCGTCGCTGGTTTCGAACTCCGCCAGGTCGCGCAGTTGCGCCTCGGTGACGCCGTGCTCTCTGCCCACGGCAGAGCCGATATCAATTCAGAAGGGACACCCGATGAGCGTGGCGGCGCGGAGCTGCGCCAGGGTCTTGATCACCCCGTCCAGTTCGTTTGCCTTGTCCTGTGCCATTTCCATGAATGCAAGTCCGCGGAACAGCTTGGGATGAAGTGCGTGCACTTTGATCGGCATGACCACCTTGCCGACCTTCTTGCGGACCATCCCGTACGCGACACGGGTGAGTAGGTTCGCTTCGTTGGCTTCAACGCCTGCGATTCTTGCCATGGGAGCGTCCTCCCCCGCGAGTGGCCGCACCCGGGGCGTCGGGTCGTGATGGCCTGGGGCGGAATGGTCCGGTGACCGCCAGAGGACCGAGTATCAGTCTGGGTCGCCGCTGACCGGGTAAACCGTGAACAGAGTACACTGGAGCCTTCGTATGTGAAAGCGATGTCTCAGATGGGCGATTGGTGGGCCTGATGTGCCAGGCGTCGGTTCGGGCGACGTTGGCGGCCGGGACGGATTACCCCGCTCGCGTGACGAGAGAATGTCGACACACACATCAAACACTGCGTCTACGAATTCACGGCCGGAAAGAGCGCCATGCTTCCGCGCATTCTGAATAGAGTGGCGGGTGCGGCAGTGTTCGTCGCGGCATGGTTCTGGGTCGCAGGCCGGATTCCGCTCTGCGCAGGAGGCCGTGCTCAGCCTGCGGGAGAGCTAGAGGGCAGCGACCACGGACGAGCCTGCCGTAGAATCGGTGCCTCGACATAAGGAGCTGAGCATGTTGAAAGCAGTCGTGTGTTGGATGTGGCTGATTGGGCTGTTGTGCATAGCCGACCAAACCGCCACGGCGCAGTCACGGACTTTCGACATCTATTGGGTGGACGTCGAAGGCGGCGCCGCCACCCTGGTTGTGTCTCCCACCGGGGAATCGCTGCTCGTCGATACTGGCTTCCCGGGAGCGGATGACCGGGACGCGAAGCGAATCTTTGCGGCGACCCAGGAGGCCGGCCTGACCAGGATTGACTACCTGGTCATCACGCACTTCCACCGGGATCACGTGGGTGGGCTGCAGGCGCTGGCCGAGATGATCCCGATCGAGAAATGCTTCGACCATGGGACCACCACCGAAGAGAGCAATCGGCAATGGCTCGACGCGTACCTCAGCGTCTGCGGCGACAAGAGAGGCGCCGTTGAGGCGGGCGAGACGATCCCGTTCGGGGCCGTCGAGATCGACGTCATCGCCTCGGACGGACGACTCATTACGACACCCGTCAACGGCGGCGGATTCAACCCGCTGTGCGCGACAGCCGAGCAGAAACCGCAGGCCAGTCCGGAGAATCAGCGCAGCGTCGGGGCGCTCTTCACATACGGCCGGTTTACCTTTCTCGACCTCGGGGATTTCAACTGGGCGAAGGAGGTCGAGCTGTCGTGCCCCATGAACCAGGTGGGCGAGGTCACGCTCTATCAGACGAGTCGCCACGGAGCCTGGGACGACGCGGGCTCGCCGACGCACCTCTATGCGATCAAGCCGCAGGTCGTCGTCGTGAACAACGGTCCGCGGAAGGGGCTGGGAGGCACATCACCCGGTTTTCGCGAGGTTTCGACAGCGCATTACGACCGGATTGCGAAGAGTCCGGGCATCGAAGGGATCTGGCAGGGCCACCGTTCGCTGCTCGATCCGGATCCGGCCCACAACACCTCGGAAGACATGATCGCGAACCTGGACGAGACCGCGGAGTGCAACGGCCATTGGATTCGGGCGTCGGTCAGCCAGGACGGCACGTTCACCGTCACGAACAGCCGCAACGGGTTCAGCCGAACCTACACGGCGCGCTGAGCCGCGCCTGTTCCACGACCCGAGCGCGGCCGATGGTGTTACGGTTGATTCGCTGTGGCAACGGTAACTACGCTCCGCTGGACCATGAGAGCCCAGGGCGAGCGCTGGTCGTCACGGATGCCTGACCTGCGTCTTGTCCTGTCCCGCGCTCTGATCCTGCCTGTCGCGATCACGGCAGTGACCCTCGTGCCGACGCAGGTGATGGGTCAAACGCAGTCCTCGGCCGAGTTCGTGCCCGTGACGGACGCCATGCTCCAGGCGCCGGCGCCGGAAGATTGGTTGATGTGGCGCCGGACGCTCGACAGCTGGGGCTACAGTCCGCTGGACCAGGTCACCCGGGAGAACGTGAATGAGCTCCGGATGGTCTGGACGCGAGCGCTCGCGCCCGGGCGCCAGGAAGGCACGCCGCTGGCCTACGACGGCGTCCTGTATATGCCCCAGGCGAGCGACGTCATCGAGGCGATCGATGCTGTGACGGGCGATCTGATCTGGGCGCATCGTCGCGATCTCCCGGACGATGTCTACGACTATGTGGGCGGCAATGCTCGCAACAACCGGAACATCGCGATCTACGACCGGTTCATCATCAACACGAGCGACGACAACTTCGTGTTCGGGCTCGATGCCACGACCGGGGAGATCGCCTGGGAGACCCAGATCTTCGACTACCAGGTCACACCGGCCGGGCACAGCTCGGGTCCGATCATTGCCGATGGCAGGGTGATCTCGGGGCGGAGTTGCCGTCCAGCCGGCGGTCCCGACTCGTGCGTCATCGTGGCGCACGACGCGCGCACCGGAGAAGAGCTCTGGCGGCGGCACACCATTCCGAAGCCGGGCGAGCCGGGGGACGAGACCTGGGGCGGGGTGCCGTGGGAGGAGCGTCTTCACGTCGGCACCTGGATGCCGGCAAGCTACGACCCCGAACTGCGCCTGATCTACCAGGGCACCTCGGTCACCTCGCCGGCCCCGAAGTTCATGCTCGGTGGCATCGACAACACGCACCTCTACCACAACTCGACGCTGGCGCTCGACGTCGACACCGGTGAGATCCGGTGGTACTACCAGCACCTGAACGACCACTGGGACCTGGATCACCCCTTCGAGCGCCTGCTCCTCGACACCGCCGTCTCGCCCAACCCCAACGCCGTGAGCTGGATCAACCCCCGACTCGAGCCGGGTGAGGTCCGGAAGGTGATGACCGGCATTCCGGGCAAGACCGGGGTGGTCTATACGCTCGACCGCGAGACCGGCGAGTTCCTCTGGGCGACGCCGACCGTCACGCAGAACGTCATCAGCAACATCGATGGTGCGACCGGCGCGGTGACCGAGAACGCGGAAGTCGTCTTCAGCGCGTTGGGACAGGAGGTGTTCACGTGTCCAACCTGGAACGGCGGAAAGGACTGGGAGGCGGGTGCGTATAGTCCCCTGACCAACACGATGTATATGCCGCTGCGGAACACGTGCGCCCGCATGATGGCGACCACGACGTTCCCCGAGGACACCCCGGCCGCGCGCACGGAGAGCCGGTCGGCAACCTACGCCATCGCCTACCGCCACCAGCTGGCACCCGGCACAGAGAACGCCGGCACCATCCGGGCGATCTCGGCGGAAACCGGCGAGACGATCTGGCTCTTCGAGCAGCGCGCCGCGACGATGTCGCTCGTGGCGACCGGCGGAGGGCTCGTGTTCGGTGGCGATATCAATGGGCGCTTTAGGGCCTTCGACCAGGAAACGGGCGAGGTGCTGTGGGAGATCAACCTCGGATCACCGGTCAGCGGTTTTCCGATCAGCTACGCGGTCGATGGTCGGCAGTATGTGGCGGTCGGCACTGGCGTCGGGGGCACCTCGGGGCACTTTGCCGGCTTGACGCCCGAGCTCCGCCCGAGCTCGGGCAACAACCTCTTCGTGTTTACCTTGCCGGATAGAGACTGACGAGGCGAGAGCGAGACCATGAGACGGACACGAATTCCAGGGCTTACTTGGGT
>QOAX01000253.1 GCA_003972865.1 Verrucomicrobiota bacterium
GACCAAGCCGGCGATAATGTGGACGAGCGGGCTGTTGGCGCTGTCGCCGGGGAGGATCGCCACGCCGAGTTCGCCGCCCTTGAGCGCCAACTCGCGGCTGGTCATCCGGAAGTCACTCTTCGGCCGTTTGTCGCCGTGGCACTTGAGGCAGGAGCGTTCGAGCAACGGCTGGATGTCGGTGGCGAAATCGACCTTGCGTTCGGCGGGCATTGGCAGCTTGGCGATATCGACTGGCCCCTGCGCCACCGCGCCCACGCCGCTTAACAGGATGGCCAGCAGCGTTCGCATCAGTACAGCAAGCGCGGGCTGAAGTTGGAACCGTGCACGGCCGAGTGGCAGCCGGCTGACCAGCAGGTGCCGCCACGCAGAAAGCCGGTGTGATCCATCTTGCCGATGAACACCCCGGCGGCACCAGTCTGGATTTGCGCGTGGCAGCGGAGGCAGAGGTTGGCGTCGCGCTGCACGAGCATGCCGCGGTCCGCCGTGCGGCTTGTGGCAGGTCATGCAGCCCTCGCGCAATGCCTCGTGCTCGAACACGTGCGGCGCGGTCTGTTCCTTATGGCATTGGACGCAGACGGCGTCGCGCTGTTGCAGCCCAAGGCCGCCGGTTGGCTGGTGGATTTTTTGGCCGTGCGGCTCGTGGCAATCGACACAGGTCATGCGCCCCTCGAGCACGCGGTGATGGTGCGGCAGGGTGAACTCGCCGTGGGTCGAGACGTGGCACTTGAGGCAGGCCAGCGGGTCGTGGCGCGGGTTCACGATGTCGGCGGCCAAGCCGGTCTCGACGTGTTTGCTGCCAGCGCCGTGGCACGATTCGCAGCCGGCCACCGGTGCCCAGTGGACATCGTCGCCGCGATAAAAACGACCGTGCGGGCTGCCGGGGAAGTCGCCGTGAATTTTCTCGTGACACTCCACACAGGCCTGGTTGCCGACAAACGTCGCGCCGGGCACCTGCGGCGGCGCAGCCAGGGTGACAGGCGCACGCCGGGTGGTGGAGCAGGAAATGAGGATGGCACTTGCCAAGGCGAGACACAGCAGCGCCGGGAAATTCAAAAACCAACCCAGTGTTTGTCGAAGCCGGTTGGTTTTTGTGGTCATCGGTGACGCCTCCCCCGCTTGGCCAAGGGCTGGCGGTTCCGGTCAGCGGCCGGCGGTAAGCTGCTTCACGCGGTAGTAACGCTCGCCAAACCACGACCGCTCGGCGTGGAAGACGAGCCCGGACGAGCCGGCGGTCTGCTCGTGCACCGGCGCCCAGTCAACGAGGTTGTCGGACGACTCGAGCACGTAGCGCTCGCCCGGCACGCTGGGCCAAGCGAGACGCACAGTCGGTGGCCAGAACTGGCTCTCAATCTCCAACTCGATCGGCTGCGAGGAAATCAAGTGACCCTGCTCGTCGGCCAAGGTCGTGTGCAGGGTAAACTCGTTTTGTTCGCCGTCCACATTTATGGCCTGCACCACCCAGTCACCCCCGAGGCTGGGAATGTAGTCGCCCTCGCGAAGGACAATCTGTTCCGGCACCTGGCCAAGGTTGATGCTGTTACGGAAGTGCTGACCGTCGGTGCTGAGCAACTGGATGTCGGCATCAACAGCAAGTCCGGTAACCTCAAGCAACGCCGACTTGGTGCCAGCAGGAATACTCCAGAGATACCGCGGGATCACTCCCGGTTCTACGCGAACCGACTCGCTGCCTTCAGCACTGGCCAGACGGATAAGCCCAGCGGAACTGTCCGGCGACGTGTCGTCCCCGCAGTTCCCATCCCACTTTGCAAGAATATCATACATGGCACGCTGCGTGACGTTGGTGTCACTCTTTTGAACCGTCAAATAAAGTAATTCTCCCGACTGCAGCGGCAAATGCCCATTGTCATCAAGCACCAGCTCAGCGTAGTAGGAGTCGTTCATATCCACCTGGACATAATCGTCAGTAGTACTGTCGCCGGACGGGAAGCCGCCGTAGCTGGCCAGCAAAGATACCTTGGCGTTGTTGCGCTTCTTCCCAGAGGACAACTCAATGGTCAACTTGGTGGAATCTTCGCAGGTCTCGACCGTCCAATAGTTGGTTTCGTTTTCAGAAATCCTCCCGCGAACCTTTTTCCCATCCTCGAGTGCCTCGGCTGTGTCATCACGGGTGTAGGTGCTGCCACTATCGGTGGTGATTTCCGTGTCCTCGGCCTCGCTGCCCATGATCTTGATGTACCAACTGATGAGCATCGGTTCGATGTCGGTGTCGCCGACGTCCACTCCAACGCGGTGGTCGCGCACTTCGAGCACCCATTCGCCCATGGCGCGTTCGCCGCTCAGGACATCGAGCGCCTCCTCGGCGAGGTTGTGCGGCCCCGGCCCAATCAACTCGATCGTGTCGAGCCGCACGGCGGAGCTCTCGGTGCGGATCGTCAGCGGCGTGGACGACCGGGCCGCGGTAAAGCGGATTTTGTTGGTAACCCAGCCGGAACTCTTCGGGATGGAGTTGGTCAGGGTCACCGTCCCTTCAACTCGATTGGTGACCACGCCGCCGAGCACGCACTCGGCGTCATCGCCGGAGGCGCGGGTGACGAAGCTCAGCCTGTAATCCTGCCCAACGGCGGTGGGCAGATCGCGCCAGATGGCACCGCCCTCCTTGGCTTTGGAGGCGCTGTCGTGCGAGAGCGTCGCGTAGTAGGTGCCGCTGTGCGCCAGCCGGTCGTCGCGGAAGTCGCTGCTGCTTTTATTGATTCGCACCTTGGCATTAGTCACCGTCCAGCCGTCGATAACATCGTTTGTCTTGGCCAAGCCGATCGGCGCATCCTCGAAGCCGCTGAAGAGCACCTGCTCCTCCTCCTTGGCATACGGCGCGTCGCCGAACTTCATCGACTCCCTGGCCAGGTTTTCCAGCTCCGAAAACACGGCGTAAAGATTGGCCGGCGTGAACTCGTCCAGCCGAACACTGTCAAGCATCACCGCCTCGTCCAGATCCGAGAGAGACTCAAACTGAATCCGAGTGTCGGTCGACTTGGCATCGAAAACCACGTCCTGCAACTCCCATGCGAGCGCGAGCGTGTCGTTGGCGGTGACCTTGATGTTGTCAATGGCCCACCACCAGTTGTTGTGACCCTGATGATCCCAGGTGATGACAGCGGTGTTCGCTCCCTCGGGGTTGCCGAGCGGAAGGGTCACGGTCTCGTTGTAACCGGTGGGGGTATCGGGAGTGAGGGTCAGCAGAGTGATCGAATCTCCGCCGTCAAAGGAGACCGACACCGTGCCACTCTGCGGCTCCTGCCGCCAGCTTGAGTCGTACACAAGGATGGCGGTGCCTGCGGCCACGCCATCAAGGCTGAAGGCCGGGGTGGAGAGAGAGGCGTTGAACTTGGCGTCGACCAAGTCGTCATATTCATCGTTGTCGCCCACTGCGATCACTCCGGTGCCCTTGGTGAACTCAGCACGACCCTGACCAGCAGCGGTGTTTTCCCACGAAACCGGATCAACAAAAGTCCAGCCATCAAACTCCTTCACTGCGACGCCGCCGGCCGTCGGGCCGTGGCCGTCGCCGGTGGCCTGCACCCAGCCGCTTGGGGCATCGGCGGTCCAGTCGGTGCCGTCGCCGCCCGACTCACTTGAGGACTCCCACGGGCCAAGCTCGAGGCTGTCAAAGTTCTCTGCAAAGATCGGCTCCGGTTCGCCGGCGATCGACGCCGTGACCGTCAGGTTGGTCACCGTGCCGATGAAGACTTTCATCTTTAATGACTCTTCGGAGTTTGGATTCTTGGCGTATGCAAATCGCAAGCGATAGGTTTTGTCCACCTCGGTTGCAACATTGGTCGAGATGGTACCCGGATCTTCTTTTAAGCCGTTCATCTCTAGAAATTGATTGCCGGAGTGCGCTGTCCAGCCATACACCTCGCCTGAGCGGTAAGCGTACACCTCGCCGCTGTCGAGTTCCCAGCCGGAGTGGAACTTGGCCGTGTCGTCGATGAAATCGTTGTCCGCCAACTCGAAGCCGTCCTCGAACACCGGCACCGTGTCGACCTCCTCAGCCAGCGTCATGCCGTAGGCGGTGTTGGTGTTGCCGCGGTTTTCCGTGAGTAGCAACCGGGTGCCCTGCGGGCTGACAAGGTGCAGATCCAGGTCGGCAAGGCGCGGGTGATCGATTCGCACGCCGACCTCAACAGAGCCGACCAGAAAGTCGTTGGTCACGGTCAGCAGCGAGGTGGTGACGATGTCATCCTCGATCGGCTCCGGCCCGTCGCTGACCAGCTTGATCGTGTTGTCCAGCGAGATGTCGTACTCGAAAATGACCTTGAGGTGGAAATCGACATCATTCAGCGAATCGGGATTCTTCGTGGTCACAAACCAACGCCCCTCGCTCAGTGGCGGCGAGTCGTTCAGCCCGTAATGGAGCTCGCCCCGTGGCGGGCTGCCGTCCCATTCGCCCTTGGCCGGATCGGCGTCGATGGTGGATTTGTCGTAAACCGGCGGATCACTATTGATATCCGGCTCCTGATCCTTGCGGATGTAAACATCCACCGCGCCGGTCATCTCGGTCAACTGTACGATCATGTTGGTGGCATTGAACGGCACCTCCACCAGGAAATCCTCGCTTTCATCCGGGTCAAGATGAACATCAATACCACGGTTGCCGATCATCGACAGGTTCTTGATGGCGTCCACACGCACGGAGACGCTCTGTACGATGCCGGTGAAGGAGAGCGCGCTGTCGACCATGTCCACCTGCCACACACCCATGGCCGGCTGCCACTTGAAATCGTTCAGGCTGCCCGGGCCGTCCGTGAAGATGGAGCCCGGTGTCACCCGGCTCGCGATGTCGTCGTCGTCATACTGGAACACAAAGTCGGTCGGGTACGGCGCACCCGGCAGCGGATCGGCCAAGGTGTGGTTGTTGAGCACCACCGCGTCGCGCACATGGCTCAACTGCCCCCAGAGATCGCCAATTTCCTGATGATAAATCGAACTCGAAGCCGTGACCTTGCGGACGTAGTCGTACGGCATGCCGGCGTAGATGCCGAAGACCGACACCCCGCCCGGGTTGGCCGCCGAGCCGTCCGGGATAATCGCCGGCAGCGGCATCATCGTCAGGTTGCCGTTCGGGTCCATGAAGCCGTTCGGGTCGTCCGTGGACAGGCCTACCAGGCCGAACTCCGCCGCCATTTGGTCCTCCGACTTGACGCCGATGTAAAACACCTCGCTCTTGTCCACCCTGGCATCGTCGAAGGTGATGTACTCCGTGCCTCCCCGGCCGGTGGAGCGGAACGCCGCGTCGAGCACGGCCGGCTCGAGGTTGGTCAGGTTCGAGTCGCGCGACACGTACAGGTCGATGTCCGCCTCGCGGTAACGCGGCGTGGACAGGTTCGGCGACATGAAGGTGATGAACGCCACGTGCCTGCCGAAGCTCGGCTTGTTCTCGTCATCGTCGTCGGTCGCCGGGTCGCCCGGCGTGGTGCCGGATTGATTCGTCGTCTCCGGCGGCGCGTTGGTGAAGGTGTAAAAATGCCACTGATTGGTGATGCCCCGGCGGTTGGCGTACACGGTGTGGGCCGGGTCGTTCGTCTTGGCCAAGGGCGAGTTGGCGCCGACACGCTGGTTCAGCAACGGCATGCCGTTGGTCAGGGTGGTGATGGCCGGCAGCTCGATCTCCTCCGGCTTGTCCTCCTCACGCTGGAAGGCGTCCCCCACCTCCGGGTTGGCGCTGGACATCACGAGCGCGAAATCCTGCACCACGTCAACTTGGTCGGCACGTGTGTCGGCATCGTAAAACGCCGACAGCGAATCGACATTCACCCGGCGCGCGTAGACGGTGATGCGGTATTT
>QOAX01000301.1 GCA_003972865.1 Verrucomicrobiota bacterium
TTGGCCGGTCGTGGCGGGCCGCCACCGGTTGGTTCGTGAATCATCCATGTCGTCGCCCCCGTTTGGCCGGCGTTACTGCCAGCTCAGGATATTGTCCTTGTTGACCCCCTGGTTCGCCTTCTCACCCGCGCTGGCCAGTCCGTCGGGGCCGAGGGACCAGACCAGCACGGATGAGTTGGCTTGATAACCACCCTTTACCCGTGTCAAACCGTTTAACCCTTGATTATTGTCCGCCTTTGTCAGCGCTGACACACCGCCCTGGCCGTAAAAGGCGTCGATCGTTTTGCCGTCGTAGTTTGCGTCCACCGTGACAATGTACGGGCTGCCCCACGGGTCGCGGAACACGCCGTCGGTGCCCACCCCGCCCTGTGTCGTGGAGGTCACGTCCTTGGCGTTGAGAAAGTTCACCTTCTTCGGGTTCATCCGGTGGTTCCGGTTCGAAGTCGGCCGGCCGTTGCGGAATTTTTCCTGCGCCCGGAGGATCGCCACCACCTCGGCGTTACTCACCTGCACCCGGCCCGGGGTGGCGATCTTCGGCAGCAATTCGCCCTTGGCATTGGTCAGGCGCCTGGCCGAGTTGCCGGTCATGTGCATGGTGCCGAAGGTGTAGTCCGGGGTTTTCAATTGATCCGTGATCTGCGACGGGATCGGGAAGCGGCTGTACTCCGCCTCGTAGGCCCGCACCGCCCCGGAGATATTCTGCATCTCACTCCTGACCTGCGCCTTCTTGGCCGAGTCCTTGGCCTTGCCCAGCGTCGGCAGGATCATCGCAGCCAGAATGGAGATGATGCCGATCACCACCAATAATTCCACCAGCGTGAAGCCGCGCCTGGCCAAGCGCCCGGCTGGTGCGGTGTCGGGATTCGTTGTCTTCGTTTTCATGTTTCGTTTATTGTTCAAATCAATTGCGTTTTTTCTTTTTGTAGTATCTCGACAGCTGCTCCCGGGAGAATGTCTCCTTGCGCCAGTTGCTGATGACCAGCACCTCATCGCCCACGACGATCTCGGCCCACAGGTCGTACTTGCCGATGTTGTTCACCACCGACTGGCCAACCACATAGCGCCACGGGTTCACACCCTTGGCCACTTTGCCGTGGTGCCGGACAGGCTGGTCGTCGCGCTCGAGCGGCCACGGCACCGGCACGCAGAGGACGTGGACTTCATCCGCATGATGCTTTTTTGGGCCCTCAGCCGAGTCGTCGTCACCATGTTCCTCGCTGATACGGCTGACGGTCTTTGCAGTCGGCTCGTAAAACTGTTTCAACTCCCTCTCGCTCCGGGCGGTGTTGATGAAGCCCTCCACCCCGAAGTGCTCCTTGATCGCCTGCACTTTCATCACCGTTCCCACCTTGGGATCACGGAAGGTTTTCCGTGCGGGACTGTACAGGCAGCCGGTCAGCTCGTAATACAGCGAGTTTAGCGCCGGGTCTTTTGGGTTGCACGGCGGGTAGTGGCCGAACTTGGACTTGTACGCCCCAATGGCGGTCTCGATCGCCACCAACTCCGCCCGGGTGCGCGACTCGCGCATCTTGCGGCTGGCCGTGCCGCTCAGGCCCACCATCAATGACGCCAGGATGCCGATGATCACGATGACCACCAGCAACTCAACCAGCGTGAATCCGCGCCGGCCTCTGCTCTTCCCCGTCAAGTTTTTCATTGGTCTTTTGTCTCCTCTTCCATTCGTTCGCTCAACCACTGCTTGATCATGCTTTGGTAGCCCAGGTACCGCGACCTCGCCAGGCGCTTGATCTTGGACAACATCCGCGGATCCATCCGCAACGAGATGGTGACCGACTCGATCCCCTCCCCGCTCTGCGCCAGCGCCAACTCCATCATCCGGGGCGCAACGCCGGTGTTCGCCCAGTAGGCGGCTTCCGCAGCTTCGCCGTCGAACTGCGGCACTTCTTCCCAATCGCTGATCTGGTTCATTCCGGTCATTTTTCATGCGTCGCCTCATGGCTCATCCAAGCTTTTGGTTCATCTTCCGCTGATAGAAAAAGGTTTCATCCTCCGTGAAACCCCGGGCCATCACCACGCGAATCTGTTTGCCGTTGGTTCGGTAAACGCTGAAAATCCCGTAACCCGACGATGCCATGCCAAGGTTGAAATACCGCGACTCACCGGCGTAACGGGGCGAGTCCGGCAACAGCTTGCACGAAAACGGATCCTCGAATGACTCCTCAACATCTTTCGGAACCAATCCTTCCCACTCAAACGGCATGTCTACCCAGTCGAAATCCATCTCCGCTGACCGAAAAATACACCCTGCACATACATTGTCAATACATTGTCAGTACATTTTTTAAAAAATTTGATGGTGCTGTTTCACCTAAAAACTCAATGAATCCCGCTGTTTTCACAGCTCCGGGCGGTTTCGGTTGACTCATCCCCCGCTGCGCCCCAACCATCCGCAGCCCAAGCCAAGTGCTTGGCCCCGTGATGCGCCTTTTTCATTTTTTCACCTACTACCGAAGCTTGGGCGGGGTGCAATCCATCCTCAAACGGCATCACGCCTCGGATGCCAAGCGGGGCCACGAGCCCGATTTTCTGTTCGCCTTCGAGCCGGACGATTTTGACGAGCCCGACATCGCCGGCCTTGGCTACGGCGGCGGCCATTCCATCCGCTCGATGCGCGCCAAGTTCGCGAAGCACTCCGGCCGTTTCACCGACTCGGTGGCGGTCTGTCACAACATGTGGGGTCTCCAATTCTTCGCAGATCTGATGCCGGCCGAGCGGCGGGTCGGCCTGTTGCACTCGGACTGGACCGGCCTGCGACCTCACCTCGAAACACAGCGCGGCCTGCTCGACGGCGTGTTGTGCGTGAGCAACGCGCTCGTCGAACTCGTGTCCGACTGTCTGCCGGACTTGGCCAAGGCGAACCGCGTTGCGTTGATCCCCTACCCGATCGACGGCCTGGCGGCGATGCCGGAGCGGACGCCCTTGGCCAAGCGCACGGTGGTCATCGGCTGGATCGGCCGAATGCAGACGGAGCAGAAACGGATCGACCGTTTGCCCGGCTTGGCCAGGGCGCTCGAGTCGGCCGGCATCGACTTTCGTCTCGAGTTGCTCGGCGACGGCCCAAGGCAAGCCTGGCTCGAGCAACAGTTACCGGGCAGCCGCACGGTGTTTCACGGCCGCAAGTCGGGCGACGAGTACTGGTCGGTGTTGCGCGGGTGGGACTTCATCACGAACGTCAGCGACTACGAGGGGTTGCCCATCTCGATGCTCGAGGCGTTCAGCGCCGGAGTGCTGCCGCTCTGCCCGGCAATCGGCAGCGGCGGCGACGAGTACTCGGCCAAGCTCGGCGACGAGTTCGTCTGGGACGCCTTCGACTTTGCCCAGGCGGCGGCCAGGCTCAAGTCCATACTGGCCAAGCCCGAGGCAGCGCTTGGCCAGGCGCGATCCGGGGCCCGCGCACTCACCAAGCGCCACAGTGAGGTTGAGTACTTCCGCACGTTCGATGAGTTTGTCGCACGCATCGCCGACGAGCCGCGCGTGTCGGCGGAGCACTTGGCCAAGCGGCCGTTTTACTTTTCTGACCGGCTGCCCTTTGGTCTAATGACGCGCCTTTGGCCAAGCGGCTGCACCCGACGCAATGAATGACCGATCACAGGAGACCGCCACCGCCGTGGAGCGGGAATTTCTGCACCCCGGAAAACACCGACCGCACTACCTCGAGCGGGTGAGTATCGTGCAGGCGCTCAGGGAGTTGCGCCACCGCGTGAAACCGGGGCGACTGCTCGATGTCGGCTGCGGAATGAAGCCGTACGAGAGCCTGTTGACGCAGCGCGGCAGCCGCTATTACGGCACCGATTGGCCCGTGACGATGGAGGGCTCGTACGGCGGCTCAACCCGTGCCGATTTTTTCTCAGACAGCATGGTGCTGCCGTTCCGCGAGGGGACGTTCGACACGGTCGTCAGCACGCAGATGCTCGAGCACGTGCGACAGCCGGAGATCGTCATCCCGGAGATGGCCCGCATCCTCAAGCCGGACGGCATCCTGATTCTCTCCGCCCCGATGACGTGGCCGCTGCACGAGGAGCCTCACGATTATTACCGCTTCACGCTCCACGGCCTGCGGCACCTGCTCGAGGAGGCTGACTTCGAGATTCTCGACGAGATTCGCCGGGGCAACAACTGGACGACGATGGCGCAAATGTTTCTCGACACCCAGGTCGGCAACCTGGGCCGGCGGTTGCCGGAACGGCTTTACACGACGTTGGTGAGCCTCGCGGTGAACCACGCCTGCTCGGTGGTCAACCTCTTCAAGCCGGTGCGCCGTCTCTGCCTAGGCTGGGTGATGGCGGCCCGAAAAATGTCCGCCGAGGAGGTTCCTCCGGCGGACATCAAACGGTCTTTGTGACGGCGGGCCTACGCGCCCCGGTAAACGCCGGTCTTCCAGTTCTTACCCCCCATGGTCCGCTCGATGGACTTGAGGTTGCCGCGGCGGCGCGTCAGTGCGTTCTGCACCTCGCGCGATGCCGTGGTCCAGTTGATCTTGTGCAAGCCTTGCACATAACGTTTCTTGTCGCTGAATTGCGCGGTGGCGGTGCGCAGCGAATAGCCGTTGGCCTTCAGCCGGACGATCGACATTTTGCGCAACATCGTCAGCGGCTGCCTCGGCTTGCCCAGCACCGGCTTCCTCATGAGCCGGCCGCTCCTCTCCTGCGTGTCCAGCCACTCGCCAAACTGGTTGACCAACTCCTCACGGGGTTGGGACCAGTCGATCCGGAAGTTGTGCGACTCCTCAAAGGGCATGGTTTTGTCGCTGGCCCTGCCCAGTTCAACAACGCCCGAGGCGCTGCCCTGCCCCTTGCCGGTGGCCAAGGCTCGACGGCACTCGGCGGATTTCAGGAACGGCTCCCTGCCACTTCCCAGTTCACGATCCAATTCCCATTGCAGGGCACGATGGATCACGGTTCGGGGCGCTTTTTCCAAAACGGAAAAATCCCATTCTTCATTTGCTAGTTCTTTTTTTTTGCTCATTGCTCAGTTTTATTAATAACCCAATGCCTGCATAAACACACGCAGTCAACATAGGGCGGAGTTTATTGCGATTAATCCGCAACCCTCAACACTTCACATGGAAAAAAATAGCACCATCTTGTCATTATGCAAATATTTTTTTTGGATATCTTTTTTGAAACCCAATCCGCTTGATTCCCCAGCCGCTTGGCCGTAATCATTCCGACCGCCGTTTCGGCGACTGGGAGAAATGAACCTTCACGAATACCAAGCCAAGGAACTGCTCGCGCGCTACGGAGTTGAAGTCCCTGAGGGCCAACCCTGTACGACCGCCAAAGAGGCGCGCACCATCGCCGAGGGCCTCTTCGATGCCGGCCAGGAAATGGTTGTGCTCAAGATCCAGATCCACTCCGGCGGACGCGGCAAGGGCGTGTTCAAGGACGGCTTCAAGGGCGGCGTGCACCTCTGCAAGTCGGCCGACGACGTCCACGA
>QOAX01000050.1 GCA_003972865.1 Verrucomicrobiota bacterium
CCTGCCGGCAAAGGTCGATGTCGATGTCGAGATTCTTCAGCACGCGCGCCGCGACGCCCTCGCCCTCGCGCAGCAGGCCCAGCAGGATGTGCTCGGTGCCGACGTAGGTGTGGTGCAGCGCCTTGGCTTCCTTCTTGGATAGCTCGAGCTCTTTCTTGACGCGCGGGGTGTACGGGATGTTGCCGGCCAGTTTCTGGTCCGGGCCGGTGCCGACCTGTTTCTCGACCTCGAGGCGCACGGTCTCCAAGTCGAGGCCCATTTTTTGGAGGACATTGACGGCGACGCCCTGGCCAAGGTTGATCAGGCCCAGCAGCAGGTGCTCGGTGCCCACGAAGCTGTGGTTGAAGCGGTCGGCCTCCTTCCGCGCCAGCGCCAGCACTTGCTGGGCGCGCGGGGTGAAGTTGTTCATTGACTCGTCACTCATAAAAATACTCAGCCAGTCTGGACGTCCCGGCGGGTTTTGTCCAGCTTGGGAATGGCCGCCGCTGCGCGTGGCCAAGCGCTGGGTTTATTCGCCATTCTCCTCTGTTTTCCCGGTGTCTGGCGTGGCCGGGCGATCCACCTTCAAGAGCCGGCTCCGCAGCAGGTTGGCCCGGAGGATGTCCCGCTTCTCGGCGGAGAGTTTGCCCGCCCGGGTTTTCTGCAGGTGCGCCGGCTGGGTGATGATGAACAGCTCCTCGGTCAACGCCGGCTTGTTGCCGGGGAACAGGGACAGGTCGATGCCGAGCCGGAAGAGCGACAGCAGATTCATAGTCTCCTTGGAGGAGATGCTGTGGGAATTGGCCAGGATGCCGTAGGCCCGGCCGATGTGGTTGTAAACCATCTTGGCCTTGTTCTCGAGGAGCTTGCCCCGGGCGTTCTCCTCGTGGTCGATGATCTGCAATAGCACTTTGTTGAGCCGCTCGACGATGTCCGACTCCGTCTCGCCGAGGGTCATCTGGTTGGAGACCTGGAAGACGTTGCCCAGCGCCTCCGTGCCTTCGCCGTGCAGGCCGCGGACGGCCAGGCCAAGCTTGTTGACCGCCTGGATGATCTGGTTAATCTGCTCGCTCAAGACCAGCCCTGGCAGGTGCAGCATCGCGCTGACGCGAATGCCGGTGCCAAGGTTGGTGGGGCAGGCGGTCAGGTAGCCGCGTCGCTTGCAGAAGGCGTAGTCGAGGTTGGACTCCAGCGCGGTGTCGAACTGGTCGATCGCCATCCAGGCTTTGTCCACCTGCAATCCCGGCAGCAGGGCCTGCATGCGCAGGTGATCCTCCTCGTTGATCATCACGCACAGGGCCTCGTCGCCGCTGAGCACCATGCCGCTGCCGGCTGTCTTGGCGGCGTGCTCCCGGCTGATGAAATGGCGCTCGACGAGCAGTTGCTTGTCCAGCGTGGACAACTCCTCCATGCCGGTGTGAAAGGCATCCCGCATCGGATCCACCTCCATCACGTTGTCGCGGATGTGCTTGAAGGTTTCCACGCGCACCGATTTTTTCGCCCAGCCGGGGAACGGCGTGGTGGCGAGGTTGCGGGCCAGTCGCACGCGGCTGGACAGGACGATCTTGTTGGAGGGCCCCTCGCGACCGGCCGCATCCTCTGGCTTGGAAAGGATATCCTGTATGTTCATCGCTCAGGAAATGGTGGACTCGGAGTACTCCGACTTGACCCGGGAAATCTCGTCGCGCAACTGCGCCGCCTTTTCGTAATCCTCCTTGGCCACTGCCTTGTCCAGCTTGGATTGCAACGAGTGCAGCCGATCCCCGTACACCTTCGTCTGCTGCCAGACCGCCGGCGCCTTGCCAACGTGGCGCGTGCCCTTGTGCATGCTCTTGAGTAGGCTCTCCACCCCCTCCGTGAAGTGGTCGTAACAGTCCGGGCAACCCAGCCGGCCGGTCTTCTTGAAATCCGTCTGGCTGAAGCCGCACTTGGGGCATTTCCCCGTGGTGCTGCCGGACTCCTCCATCTCCTGCGAGGCGCCGAGGCCCAGCAACATGTCGGCCAGCGAAAAGCCGGTGGGGTCGTCCACGCCCTTAGCTTTCGAGCAACTCTCGCACAGGTCGATCTTCTTGGTCTTCCCCTCAACCATCTGGGTCAAGTGAACCGTCGCCTCCTTTTCCTTGCAAATATCGCAGAGCATCCGTCCGGGAAAAAATTGTCGTTCGTACTGTTAGTTCAACCAGGCCAAGCCGTTTGACCCCGCAAAAACGCAGAAAACGTAGCACAAAACCTGCCAGAATCAAAGACACAAGGCTGGCAAATTGCCCCTTGAAAACTTGGCCAAGCGCGGGGTGGGGCTGGCTCTCCGGGCCGGCCGTGGCAAAAGCCCCCGTCGCGGACGGCTGGAGACAGCCATCCTTGCCCCAGAGCGCTCAGCGCTTGGCGATCCGCTCGCCGGAGACCTTGGTCAGCTCGTGGTACGCCTTGACCACCTTCTTCGTGACCGGCCCCGGCTTGCCGTTGCCGATGACCCGCTGGTCGATCTTCACCACCGGCACGATCTCCGCGCCGGTGCCGGTGAGGAAACATTCGTCGGCGTTGAACAGGTCGTACCGCGTCATGTTCGGCTCGGAAGTCGGCACGCCAAGCTCGGCCAGCAGATCGATCGCCGTGCCGCGGGTGATGCCGTGCAGCGCGCCGGACGACAGCGGCGGCGTGAACATCCGCCCGTCCTTGAGGATGAAAATATTGTCGCCGGTGCACTCGGCCACGTAGCCCTCCGCGTTGAGCATGATCGCCTCCTCGTACCCGGCGATATTCGCCTCGATCTTGGCCATGATGTTGTTGAGATAGTTCAGCGACTTGATGGCCGGGTTGACCGCGTTGTGATGATTGCGCGTCGTCGCCACCGTCACGATCTCCATGCCTTTTTTGTAAAGGCTCGGCGGGTAAAGCTGGATCTTGCCGGCGATGATGATCACCTGCGGGTTGGAGCAGCGATTGGGGTTCAGGCCCAGCGTGCCGGTGCCGCGCGTGACGACCAACCGGATGTAACCGTCGGTGAGCTTGTTGCGCCGGCAGGTCTCGAGCGTGGCCTCCATCAACTCCGCATGCGTCATCGGCAGGTCGAGCATGATCGCCTTGGCCGAGTGGAACAAACGGTCGATGTGCTCCTTCAGCTTGAACACCCGGCCGTGGTACGCCCGGATGCCCTCGAACACGCCGTCGCCGTACAGCAGCCCGTGGTCGAACACCGACACCTTCGCATTTTGCTCGCTGTAAAATTTGCCGTTGATGTAAACCTTCATTCCCAAAAGCGGCGGGAAACCTACGGGAAACAGGCCCTGCTTGGCAAGGTCGCTCGGGTCGCCGCGCCTGGCCGCCGGGTTTTGCTTCCAAGCACTTGGCCAAGCGGTTTCGGTTTGTGGACAGTTTCCGTGGACACGCCACAACATACGCGCCGCTTGGCCGCCATTGTCGGCTTCTCCAAGCTGACCGCGGGCGATGAGGTCAAGGCGATCGAGCTGCTTGCCACGCAAAAGCAGATCGTCCAGTAACCAAGCCATCGCTTTGCGTTGGTGAATAACTTGGCCTGTGCTTGGGCAGCGGCTTTGCCTAACTTGTCCGGCGATGCCTGGCGTGTATCATCAACTACTCGATGCCACCATTGGCCACCTCGAGTCGCTCAAGCAGCGGGGCGTGCGCTACGTCGATGCGTCGCCGGAGTCGCTGTCGCGCCTGGCCAGGCCGACCGCACAAAAAACCACTGCCGCCCCGCTTGGCCAAGTGGCACCGAAGGTGATTTCGCAGCGCCCTGACGAGCCGGGCGTTTACGACTCGCCCAAGCTGTCCGCCGCCGATAAAGAATCCGCGATGGCCAAGCTGCGCGACGAGGCGCTGGCCTGCACCCAGTGCGGGCACCTCGTGGCGACGCGAACACAGGTCGTGTTTGGCGTCGGCACCGTTCATGCGGACTTGGTGCTCGTCGGCGAGGCACCGGGACTGGACGAGGACAAGGAGGGCGAGCCGTTTGTCGGCGCAGCCGGCCAATTGCTGACCAAGATCATTGAGGCCACCGGGCTCGACCGTGACAAGGTTTACATCGCCAACATTCTCAAGTGCCGCCCCGACACGCCGGGCAAGGTTTACGGCAACCGCAAGCCGCGCCCCGAGGAAATGGAAACCTGTTTCCCGTGGGTCAAGCGGCAGATCGAGATCATCCAGCCCAAGGTGATGGTCGCGCTGGGCGGAACCGCCGTCGAGGGACTGCTCGGCAAAATGCCGTCCGGCATCACGCGTCTGCGCGGCAACTGGCAGGAGTACCGGGGCGTACCAGTGATGCCCACATTCCATCCGTCCTACCTGCTGCGCAACCAGTCGTGGGTGATTAAGCGCCATGTATGGGAAGACATGATGCAGGTCATGGAGCGCCTCAACATGCCCATCAGCGAAAAACAACGAGGCTACTTCCAGCGCAGGTAGCGCTTGGCCAAGCACCGGGTCAACAGGCTGAAAGACCGAGTCTCTGCAGCCGGGGCGACTTGGATCGGTATCGGAAGGCGTGATCGTTACTCGACCAGTTTGACCCGGTAAAAGCGCATCGGTTGTAAACACCAGTGTGGACATTGTTCGGCTGACTTATCCACATAAACCTGTGGGGATGCTTCAATTGTAATGGTGTCCAGCACATGCCACTTCTTCAGGTCGGAACTGTAAAGCACCTCGTATTTGAGGCCAACCTTGCCATTGATTACCAATTCGGCCAGTTGGACACGTTCCCAATATGTCCGAATGTCAGACAAGCGAGGCATCAGTGCCAATACTTCAGCTGTTCTGCCGCCGTGCTTGCGGATGAGGTCGGCGGTTGCAGTTTTTTTGTGCCTGATAGCCAAATCTAGCGGTGTCTTTCCTTGGTATGGACCAGACACAATTATTGCATTCACTTCCGCACCGTTGGCGATGAGGAGTTCGGTGACCTCATTGTGACCCCAAAGAGCCGCCTCATGCAAAGGAGTCACCCCATCCTCATCCTTCGCATTCACATCCATGCCAGCCGCCAAGTACTGTTTAACGGCTTCAATGTTTCCTTCTTCGGCAGCATCAATCAGTGCCTTTAATTCTTCAGCCGTTCTGCCGCCGTGATTGCGAAGGAGTGCGATGATTTCTGTATAACCAACGGCCCGATCCAGCGGTGTTCTGCCTTTATCATCCTTCGCATTCACATCCGCACCCGCAGCGATAAGTAGTGCGGTGGTATTCTTGTGACCCCAACGAGCCGCATGATACAAAGGAGTTTTTCCCTCCTTGTCCTTCGCATTCACATAAGCGCCATTGGCAATAAGCAGTTCGGCGACTTCTTTGTGTCCTTCACGAGCCGCACGATGCAAAGGGATTCGGCCTTTATCATCCTTCGCATTCACATTCCTACCAGCGGCCAAGTGCTGTTTGACGGCTTCGATGTCCCCTTTTCTGGCAGCATCGTGAATCGGACCAGCGAAGGCGGTTCCCACCAACATCACGGC
>QOAX01000001.1 GCA_003972865.1 Verrucomicrobiota bacterium
GGCTTGGCCTTTGTCTTGTTTGCGGCGGAGAGCTTGGCCAGGCGCGGCGAGTTTACATTGACCGTGCTGCCGCTCGACAGCGGCTCGGCGATGTTCGTCGAGCCGCACGACGACAAGCCGCTGCTCATCGACTGCGGCAGCGACTCCGGTGGCCGGATGGCCGTCGTGTCGTTTTTGCGGACGCGCGGCTACGACGAGCCGCCGTGGGCTGTCGCGACGCATGGCGACCGGCATCACGTGCAGGGCTTCGGAAGTCTGGCTGCGGAGATGGGCTGGCCGGTGATGTTTGTCAACCCGACCAAGTTCAATTCGCGGTACTACAAGGAAGTGATGGAGGGATTGGAGGCCGCTGGACAGCCGGCGGTCGTCGTTGCCCGCGGCAACTCAATCGCCGGTTGGGAGGTGCTGCATCCGCCGGGCGGCGATCGCCTGCCCAAGGCCGACGACAACGCGACGGTGCTTTTTCGCGAGGTGCACGGCGTGCGCGTGCTGCTGCTCTCCGACCTTGGTGAAGCGGGGCAGGCGGACTTGGCCGGGAGCGGCTTGGATTTGAGGAGTGACATCGTGGTGACATCCATGCCCGGAGTGGGCGAGCCGCTTGGCCAAGCGCTGCTTGCGGAGATCAATCCGAAGGTGATCGTGCTCAGCGCCGGCACGTTCCCGCACGAGGAGATTCCGTCGGCCGGGCTGCTTGAGCGCCTGGCCAAGCACGACTTGCCGCTGTTCAAGACGCTGGAGGACGGCGGGATCGAGTTTAAAATCCGGCCAGGCGGCGAGTGGCAAGTTAAGTCGATGAAAGGCCGTGAAGCCACAAGCCCACGCAAAGAACTGAAAACTGAAAACCTGGAACTGAAAACTCCCTGATCAGCGGCCGAGTAGTTTGCCCATTCCAGGCATTGCCCCTGCACCGCCCATTTTGGCCATCATTTTCTGGAACTTGCCCATCTTCTTCATCATTTTCTGCATTTGGCCGAACCGTTTTAGCAGGCTGTTGAGCGCGGCGACGGTGGTGCCGCTGCCGGCGGCGATGCGGCGGCGGCGGCGGGCGTTGAGGATCACCGGCGTGCGGCGTTCCTGCTCGGTCATGCTGCAGATCATGGCTTCCATCTGGCGGAATTCCTTTTCGCTTTTGCCGAGGTCGGAGCCTTTCATGGCGCTCCCGCCGCCAGGCAGCATCTCGACGATGCTCTCAAGCGAACCCAGTTTTTTTATCTGGCGCAGTTGGGCAAGGAAATCTTCGAGGGTGAACTGACCCTTCTTCATCCGCTCCTCGAGATTGCGGGCGGTCTCTTCGTCAATCGCCTCGGCGGCCTTCTCGACGAGGCTCACCACGTCGCCCATGCCAAGGATGCGCGAGGCCATCCGGTCGGGGTGGAACGGCTCGAAGTCGTCCAGTTTTTCGCCGATGCCGGCGAACTTGATTGGCTTGCCGGTGACTTCGCGGAAACTGAGTGCCGCGCCACCGCGCGCGTCACCGTCGAGCTTGGTCAGGATCGCGCCGGTGATGCCCAGCGCCTCGTCAAAATGCGTGGCGACGCTGACCGCCTCCTGGCCGGTGGCGGCGTCGAGCACGAGCAAGATTTCGCGCGGCTGCACCCGGTCGCGCAGCCGGACGAGTTCCTGTATGAGTGGCTCGTCGATCTGCAGACGGCCGGCGGTGTCGAAAATAACAACGTCGATGCCGTCCGCCTTGGCCTTGGCCATCGCGCCGTCGGCGATCTTGAGCACGTCCTGCTCGCCGCGCATTAGGAAACAGGGCAGGTCGAGCTGCTTGGCCAAAGTCTCGATCTGATCCATCGCGGCGGGCCGGTAAACGTCCGCGCCGACAAGCAGCGGTTTGCGTCCCTCGGCGGCGAGCAAGCAGGCAAGCTTGCCGCTGGAGGTGGTTTTGCCGGAGCCGTGCAGGCCGCACATCATCAGGCAGAGCGGCTGGGCGAAGCCGCGCGGCAGGTCGAGGTCGCTGCGCTCGGCACCGAGCAGCGCAACCATTTCATCGCTGATGATTTTGACGATCTGCTGTCCGGGCTGGATGCTGGCGACGACCTCCTCGCCGAGCGCTTTTTCCTTCACGCGGGCGATGAACTGCTTGGCGACCTTGAAATTGACGTCCGCATCGAGCAGGGCCATGCGCACTTCGCGCAGCGACTCGGAGACGTTCGTTTCGCTGATCTTGCCGAGTCCCCGCAGGTTCCGGAAGGTTTTCTGGAGTTTATCGCTGAGAGCGTCAAACATGGGCGCGAACGATAGAAACGCAAAGGGTGTTTGACAAGCGCGTCACAATTTGGCGTAATCCGCCGCCCTTTTTGGAGGTAGGATACCGAAGCGGTCAAACGGGGTAGACTGTAAATCTACTGGCTTAGCCTTCGCAGGTTCGAATCCTGCTCCTACCACCACTTCTTTTAATGCTGGCTTTCGATGAAAGTCGGTTTTTTGTCTTTTACTCACCACTCACTTCAAACACTCCCCGGCCCCGGGGGTCGGGTGCGCCGGTGAACGGTTTGCCGACTTGGCCAAGGCCGATTGCTTGGGCGGCACCGAGGGTGTTGACGACTTTCACCGTGTGGCCCTTGGCCCGGAGCGCGTCAATGGCCGCTTGGCCAAGCGCCTTCTCGACGAGCAGTCGATCCGGTTTCCATTGGTGATGAAACCGCGGCTGGGCAAGAGCCTCGGCGGGCGTTTTACCGAAGTCGATCACTTGGATGATCGCCAGCAATACCTGCGTAATGATCGTCGGGCCGCCGGCCGCGCCAACGGTGAAGATCGGTTTGCCGTCCCTCAGCACGATCGTCGGGCTCATGCTCGAGAGCGGGCGCTTGCCGGGGGCGACCGCGTTGGCCTCCGCGCCGATCAGGCCAAACGCGTTGGGCACGCCGGGCTGGGCGGAGAAGTCGTCCATCTCGTTGTTCATCACGACGCCGGTGCCGGGGGTGACCACGCCGGAGCCGAAGGTGGTGTTGACCGTCGCCGTGCAGGCCACCCACCAGCCATCGGTGTCGGCGGCGGAAAAGTGGGTCGTGTGTTTACCGAACAAGTCCGTGACGGCGTCCGGCGGCGTCGAGTGGGCATCGATCTTGACCACTTTTACGGGGTCAATTCTTTTGGCGAGTCGGAGCGCGTATTTTTTGGAGGCCAAGCCCTTGGGCACCGGAGCAAAGTCGGCGTCGCCGAGCCAATGAGCGCGGTCGGCGAACGCCAGTCGCATCGCCTCGGTGACGAGATGGACAAACTCGGCTGAGCCGGGCGCCATCGAGCGCAGATCGAACGCCTCGAGGATGTTCAAAATCTGCGCCAGGTGCACGCCGCCGGAACTGGGCGGCGGGAAGCCGATGATCTCGTGCCCGCGATAAGTCGTTCGCACCGGCTCGCGCCGCTTGGCCTCATAGCGGGCGAAGTCGCCGCGGGTCATCAGTCCGTTGTTCGCACTCAACCAGCGTTCGGTTTTCAGCGCGAACGGGCCACGGTAAAACCAGCCGGCTGAGTGACGGGCTATGCTGCGGTACGACTTGGCCAAGTCCGGCTGCTTGAGTCGGTGGCCGCTTGGCCAAGCGTTGCCGTCGGCGTCGAGAAAGATGCGTGCGCTGCCGGGAAATTTTCTAAGTTTTTCCACCACTTGGCCAAGCCGGTGCAGGTACGAATGGTCGAGAGCGAACCCTTGCTCGGCGATCGTTGCCGCTCGGCCAAGATGTTCGGCGAGGGAGAGGTTGCCGTGTTGCCGGATCGCGAGGTCGTACGCCGCCAACGCGCCGGGCACGCCGATGGCCAACGCGCCGGTGCGGCTAAGTTCGGGGTTGGCTTTGCCGTCGCGCAAATACATGTCGCGGCTGGCTGCGGCCGGGGCGGTTTCGCGGCCGTCGATCGCCGTGAACGTGCCGTCCGGCTTGTGGATTAGCATGAAACAGCCGCCGCCGATGCCGGAGTTGAAGCCATCCACCACGCCCAAAGTTAGCGCGGCCGCGACGACGGCATCGACGGCATTGCCGCCTCGCTCGAACGCATTCATCGCCGCTTTGGTGGCGAGGGGATGCACGGTTACCGCCGCACCGGTTCGCTCCGCAGCCTGGCCAAGCGGGAGCCCGAGCAGAAGCAGGATGACAACACGATTCAACATGCCCGGTGGAGGATGTTTTGTGGCAGCGAATGTTGCAAGGCCGGTTCTCGGTTTTTCAAATTGGGGCACGGATTTCACGGGGGGGGTGAGATAAGTTGACTCGCCCTGAGGTGGGGGTACGCTGTAGTCGCATTTCACGATGAACGTTCATTTCAAACTCCTGGCGGGTATTGTTTGTCTTTGGGGCTGCGTTCCCGGCGGTGTTGCGGTTGAGCCGGTTTCGCCGAAAACGGCGGATGCGTTTTTTCAGGATACGAAGGTTTGGGACGTGGCGCTGACGGTGTCGCCGGAGAATTACGCCGCGCTTGAGCCGAGGAACGGCAGAGGCTTCGGTGCCGATTTTGAATATGTGCGGGCGAATGCAACAGTGGCCGGCAAGGCATTGGAAAATGTCGGCCTGCGGTACAAGGGCAACTCCAGTTTTTCAACGGCGCACGGTATCCCCAAAAAATCGTTCAAGATCGACTTCAACCGGTTTGTGAAGGGGCAGAAATTCGTCGGGCTCACGAAGCTGAACCTGAACAACAACGTCCTCGACCCGTCGCAGATTCGTGAGGCGCTGGCGTATCGGCTTTGGCGCAAGCTGGAATTGCCGGGATCGCGGACAGCGTTCGCGCGGGTGACTCTGACGGTGCCGGGGCGGTACGACAAGAAGCTGCTTGGCCTGTACGTCGTGGTGGAGCAGGTGAACGGGCCGTTCCTCAAGGAACGGTTCGACACGGACAAGGGCCTACTGCTCAAGCCGGAGCGCAGTCTGGCGATGCCGTACCTTGGCGAGGTGTTCGCGGAATACGAGAGGGTGTACGTGCCCAAGTCCAACGCGAAGCCGCGCCTGGCCAAGCGACTGATGGCCTTCACGCGACTGGTCAGCCAAGCGGACGATGCGGCGTTTGCGGAACAGATCGGCGACTTTGTTGGCCTTGGGCAGTTGGCCAAGTTTACTGCGGCGCACACCGTGTTGTCGCACCTCGACAGTTTTCTGCTTCGCGGCCACAACTACTATCTCTACCTGCCGAAAGCCGGCGGCAGGTTTGCGTTTTTGCCGTGGGACATGAACAGCACGTTCGCCAGTCACCGTTCGGCGGGCAGCCCGGAGCAGCAGTTCGACCTTAGTGTGAAGCAGCCCTTCACGAGGGGGCAACGATTCCTCGAGCGGTTGATGAGACTGAAATCGTTCCGCGAATCGTACGGGGGGGAATTGAAAAAACTGGTGGGCACGCATTTCTCCAGGGAGGCGATCGGGCGTGACATGGCGGAGTTGCGGAAGGCGGTGGAGCCAACGGTCAGGGAGGATGAATACAGTGACTATCGCGAGTTTGTTGAATAATTTTGAAATTCCCAAAGCCGCCGCATCGCCCGAAAGGCGTGGCGGATTTCGCGTGGTGCGCAAGCCGCTGCTGCGGGAGTTCGTGGCCAAGCGGCATGAGTCGATCGCCGCACAGTGGGCAGGCGAGCGGGAGGGCTACACGCCCGGTTCGCGTCGGCGCTCAAGCGGACGGAGCGAGCGGCGTCCCCGACGCTAAAGCAGGCTCCACTTGGCCAAGCGCAGGACGGCGCGCGGGCGGCTGCTCATTTGCTCGTACCAGGCGGTGAGCAGGATGCCGTCCTGCAACTCGACGGTGGAGGGGTAGCCGAGGTCGCCGTTCGCGCCGTCGCCGGAAATGGTGATTGGCTTGCTCCAGGTTTTGCCATGGTCGGTGCTGATGCGCGCCTGGTTGCCGAACGGCTTGCGGCGGTAGCCATAAGTCATCAGCAAACGGCCATCGCGCAGCCGCAGCAGGTGCGACGGCAATCCCCAGACGCCGATCGGGTGCGGCACGCTCCAGGTTTTGCCGCCGTCGGTGGACTCGCTTTGCAGAGTCTCCCGGCTGTTGGCCGAGTTGTGGTTTCGAATTTGCGCGACGAGGGTGCCGTTGGCGGCTTCGACGGCGTGCAACTCGTGGTACTCGCCGGGATCATCGCCGGGCCGGGTGGGAATCTGCGACAGTTTTTTCCACGATCGGCCGTCGTCGGTGGATTCGCAGACGCCGATCCATTTGCCGCTCTTCCACAAATCCTTCCCGGCGTAGAGCTGTCGGCCGTCCGCGAGTTGTATTGGGCCGTGGGGGCTGTTGACGATCGAGTCATACGGCGTGGACCAGGTGACTCCGCTGTCGGTCGAGCGCAGCATCCACGTGCCGAGTTGTGCCTTGCGCTCGGCCTCGCTGATACGGTGATGAGCGCCGCGCCAGCGGGCCTGACGCGCGGTGTCCCAGTTGTTGATTTCGCTGTTGCGAAAATAATGCTCGTAGGCCAGCGACGAAAATGTGGTGGCGAGCAACGAGCCCTTGGCCGTCTCGAGGATGCCGGCGTCGCGGTCGTCGATCGCGAGGTCGAGCAGCACGCGGGGGAATGTCCACGTTTTGCCGTCGTCGTCCGAGCGCATCAGTTCCACCTGGCCAAAGGGGCAGACGTGCATCTCGCGTCCGCCGGAACAGACGAGCAGCAACTGGCCGTTGCGCCGCCGAGCCAGCGTCGGCCAGCCGTGGTAGTGATTCGGGCGCAGGCTGACGACCCCGATGCCGTGCACCTTGGCCAAGTGCCTGGTTGTTTCGGAACGAATGTGCGGGGCGAACGCGGCACCGAGGCCAAGCGCGGCCGATTGGCGCAGCATGCGGCGGCGGGAGAGGGGACGAGGCTTCACGGCGGAGACGGTAACGTGGTTTTGCAGGGTGGACAAGCCGGCCACGCGGAGTTCGTGGAGTATTGACGGGTCAACAGGACGTACAGGGTTGGATAACGGTGGGCGTTACTCTTGTTTTTTGCTCCGGCGGGAAGAGATGATGATGGTGGAGGCGATGCCGATGGGGATGGCGCTAAGCAGCGTCATGACGATGATGAGCAGGGCCAACTCGGGGGTGCTCATCGCATGGGGTGCGGGTTTGAATTGAATCTCGGCCACCAGCGGCAGGTGGTCGGATGCCTCGGTTTTCGGCACGTCCATCCATCGTACCCTGAAGTTTTTTTTGCCGGAGAGCCAGATGTAGTCGATTCGCCGTGTCGGGTTGGCGCTGCCCATCGTGAAGCCGTTGCCCTTGCCGGCGATGCCCCATGCGTCGGTCCATTTTTTGCTGAGTCGCTTGTGCAGTTCGCTGTCCGGTATGTCGTTGAAGTCGCCGCATAACAGGGCAGGCAGGCCGGTGTGTCTGGCGAAGAGGTCGGCGAATTGAGTTTCGCTGAACAGTCGCTCGCCCGGGTCGCCGGTGTGGTCCAAGTGCGTGCAGATAAACAGCAGTTGGCTCTGGGCAATTTTCAGCACGGCCTGCAGGACGCCCCTTTGCTCGCCTTCGCGAGCCTGTTTCAGGCGATAGTTTTCGTACGACTCGATGGGAAAGCGACTCAGGATCGCGGTGCCGTATTGGCCACCCTGAAAGTTATCGAGGTTGGCTCCAAACGCGACGTTCATCCCGGTGAGCCTGGCCAGGTCCGCCGGCATGTCGATGCCGCCGGTGCGCCCGGTGTTTTTGTCAACCTCCTGCAGGGCGATGACGTCTGCGTTGGACTGTCGGAGGACGTTGGCGATGCGCTCAAGATCTACCTTGCCGTCCAGTCCCTCGGCGTGGTGGATGTTGTAGGTCATCACACGCAACACCACCGGCGTGATGTCGGGCGAATTGCAGCCGGGCAGCAAACTCAAGCCAAGCGCTGAGAAAAAAAGACAGAGGCCAAGCGACCCCTGCCTGGTGAATTGCCTCATGACGACCGCCTAGTTTTTCTTCTACCGCCTGAGGCGGAAATCGGCGGGACGCTTGTTTTGCGTCGGCCAGTAGTCCCCCCGCCTGAAGCTGTATTGCGACGGGTTGAGTTCCCCGACGAGATCGACCTTTGTGCCGTCCTTGGGGATTTCGAGGTCCAGCAGCCAATAGGCTCCATTGACCAGCAAACGGCGGGTGCCGGGGGCCGCGAGGTC
>QOAX01000251.1 GCA_003972865.1 Verrucomicrobiota bacterium
TTCGCTTGGCCAAGCGCCGGTCGACTGGTTGGCGAACCCCAATTTTACAATGCGCTGGTCCCAGACATTTATCCCGACGTTGAAGGAGTCGCCCGCCGAGGCGGAGATCATTTCCCACAAGCTGCTGCTGCGTGCCGGCCTGGTGCGAAAACTCACCGGCGGGCTTTACACGTTCCTGCCGCTTGGCCTGCGGGCGCTCAAGAAAGTCGAGGCCATCGTCCGCGAGGAGATGGATCGCGCTGGGGCGCTGGAGGTGTTCATGCCGGCGCTGCAACCGCCCGCCATCTGGGCCAGGAGCGGCCGGCTCGAGACGGCGAAGGACGTGCTTTTTCACGTGAAGGATCGCGCCGGGAAGGAGTGGGTGCTCGGCCCGACGCATGAGGAGGTCATCACCACCCTCGTCGCCGATGAGTTCAACTCGTACCGCCAGTTGCCGGTCAATTTTTACCAGATTCAGACCAAGTTCCGTGACGAAATCCGCCCGCGCTTCGGCCTCATGCGCGCCAAGGAATTCATCATGAAGGACGCGTACAGCTTCGACGCCGACGACGAGTCGGCCAACGCCAGTTACCAGCGGATGTACGACGCCTACGCGCGGATTTTTGCGCGCTGCGGCCTGCGGGCCATCCCCGTGCAGGCCGACACCGGCGTCATGGGCGGCGCGCACTCGCACGAGTTCATGGTGCCGGCCGAGACCGGCGAAAACGAGGTGGTGTACTGCGAGAGCGGCGACTACGCGGCAAACATCGAGAAGGCCACCAGCCAGGGCCCGGCCACCGCCACGCCGGTGGACGACTGCGGCGACTCGGAGAAATTCGAGACGCCCGGCGTGAAGACGATCGACGACTTGGCCAAGCGCTTCGACGTCGCGGCAGAGCGGCAAATCAAGACGCTCGTTTACGTCGCCGACGACAAGCCGGTGATCGTGTTACTGCGCGGCGACGACCAGCTCGAGGAGGCCAAGCTCGGCGGCGTGCTGGGTGCGAAAGCGTTTCGCGCGGCGGGCGATGCCGAGATCGTCAAGGCGCTTGGCGCGCAACCGGGCAGCTTGGGCCCGGTTGGTGTCGAGGGCATCCCAGTTTACGCCGACGAGGTTTTGCGCGGCGGCTCCGGCATGGTTACCGGCGCGAACGACGACGGCCACCACCTGCGCAACGTCAACATCGAGCGAGATGTCGCGGTCGGCGAGTGGGCGGATTTGCGCCAGGTCCAGGCCGGCGAGCTGTGCGTCGAGACCGGACAGCCGCTGAAGATTCGCCGCGCAATCGAGGTCGGCCACGTGTTCAAGTTGGGCACCAAATACAGCGAAGCGCTCGGTGCGACGTTCCTCGATGAAAACGGCAAAAGCATCCCGAGTATCATGGGCTGCTACGGCATCGGCGTGACGCGAACGCTGCAGGCGGTGATCGAGCAGTGCCACGACGAGAGCGGCGTCATATGGCCGACGTCGGTTGCGCCGTACGAGGTTTGCATCACCGCGCTCGACGTTGAGCCGGAGTCGGAAGTGATGAAATTGGCCAACCGCCTTTACGACGAGTTGCAGGCCAAGGGAGTGGACGTGATCCTCGACGACCGCCCCGCGCGGCCGGGTATCAAGTTCAAGGACTCGGAGCTGGCCGGCTTCCCGTTGCGCATCGGCATCGGCGAACGCTCGTTGGCCAAGGGCAACGTCGAGATCAAGCCACGGGTGGGGGAGATGATCTTGTGCAGCCCGGATGAAGCGCTTGGCCAGACGCTCGAGTGGCTCGAGGCCAACAAGATCAGTTAAGCGTTCGGCCGATCGTGAACCGGGACAGCCACGGCTTGGCTCAGGTGCTGAGGATGCTCCGGAGGCTGAAGCGGCGGCCGGGGCAGATGGTCGGCTTGGGATTGATGTGCCGGTGCGTGCGCACTTGGCTGAAGGGCACCCCGGTGCGCTTGCGCAAATGTGAAACGAGCGCCTTGAGGCTGGTGCGTTGCTTCGCGGTGGGTAGCGTTTTTTCGAAGTTACCCACGAGACAGATGCCGATGGCGACCTCGTTGAGTGACGAGCTGGCGAGGTGGCCGCCGCGGATCTGGCGCTTCCAGCGATCGCCGACGTAGATCTTCCCGTCGGTCGTCTTGACGCCGTTCCCGATGACGAAGTGGTAGGCGAGCCCGTTCTCCATGCGGCGGACGCGCCGATGGTAATGCTCCATGCCTCGGATGCTGTTGTTGCTGTCGGCGCTGTGGTGGATGACGATGTGCTTCCAGCGGTTGCGCCGGATGCGCGGCCGGTTGATTTCGCGCAGGGTCGAACCGGCGATGGCGGCCGGCCTGGGCTTGGTTGGTTTCTTGGCCGTGCCAACCGTGATCTTGAGCTTCCGGCCCGGGCGGATGGCGTTGGGGTTCTTGATGCCGTTGGCCTTGGCGATCGCCGCCGCGGTGGTTTGGTGCTTCTTAGCGATGGTGCTCAGCGTGTCGCCCTTGAGGACGGTGTAAGTGAGGGTGTCGGCCTTGGCCGGGATGGTGAGTTTCTGGCCGACCTTCACGCGGTTTGGATCGGCGATGCCGTTGTGGGCGGCGAGCGCGGAGGCGCTTAGGCCGTATTTTTTGGCGATCACGCCGAGCGTCTCGCCGCGCTGAATGGTGTGGGTGGCTGCTTGGCCAAGCGCCGGGCCAAGCCACAAGATCGCCGCCGCCGCAATCGCGAGGATGCGGCCGGTTTGCCTTTTGCCCCTGGCCAAAAATGTCAGCATGAAACGCTGTCTGCCTCCTTGAAGGAGCGATTCTTACGGCCGGAACTGGCGCTTGGCCAGCCAATGTTTGGCCACCCGGGCGCCTGGCCAAGCGGCGAGCACGGGAAAACAGGAAAAATTGAGGGTTGCGGCCCGGGATGGTTTTGCTATGGTGCGCGCCCTTTTTTGGCGGGAAGAGCCTTTCGGGGCCCGTTGAACGCCGAATGAAACCGCCTTTAAACCTAAACCTTGGGCTTGGCCGCTTGAGGAGGCATTAACCACAACGAACCGAATCCCGTTTTTCCGCGGGACGGCTGTACAACGGACTCAGCCGGCAACCAATGGAAAGCAAAGAATGAGCAACATAAAGGAACTGTTGGACGCGGGTGTCCATTTCGGGCACCAGACGCGCAAGTGGAACCCGAAGATGAGGGAGTTCATCTTCGAGGCCCGGAACGGCATCCACATCATCGACCTCGTGCAAACGGCGTCGCAAATCGAGACGGCGTCGGAATTCCTCAAGGGGATCGTGGCCAAGGGCGGCAAGGTGCTCTTCGTCGGCACCAAGAAGCAGGCTCAAGTCACCATCAGGGAAACCGCGGAAGCCACCGGCCAACCGTATGCGTGCGAACGCTGGCTGGGCGGCATGATGACCAACCTCAAAACCATCAAGCGCTCCATTAACCGCATGGTGGAACTGGAAACAATGGAGACCGACGGCAGTATGGCGGAGTTCGTCAAGCAGGAGCAGTCGATGCTGCGCCGCGAGTTGAACCGGTTGCACATCCGGCTCAACGGTATTCGTGACCTCGCCACCAAGCCGGACGCAATTTTCATTGTCGATATCAAGCACGAACACAATGCACTGGCCGAAGCGCGCCGGTTGCGCGTGCCGATCGTCGCCATCGTCGACACAAACACCGACCCGACGCTGGTCGATTATCCGATCGCCGGCAACGACGACGCCATCCGCTCCATCAAAGCAGTGCTCGGCGCGGTCACGCAACCGATGATCGAGGCCCGTGCGGCCTACGAGGCGACCGCCGCAAAACTGAAAGCCGAGGCCGAGGCAAAAGCAGCAAAACAAGAGAAAGCATCGGCGGAAGCAGAGGCTGCAAAAGCCGGGGCCAAAGCCACTCCAGCCCCAGCCGAAGTGAAAGCACCTGCCAAGGCAGCGCCAGTACCTGTGGAAGCACCCGCCGCTACGGAAGTAACGCCCGCCGCTGAGGCGCCAGCAAGGAATGCATCCGCGGAGGAAGCCAAGGACGCTGTTGCTGAACTTAAGAAGCTGGACAAAAACAAGGATGGCAAATTGACCGAGGACGAGTTGCGCGCACCCGAGACGCCAGCCGAGCCGGCCAAGGCCTGAGGCGTTCGCCACTCGAAAAACTTTCTTCCCCGGTGGTATCAACCGGGGAGCGGAACTGATTATTTAACAGAAAATATTATGGCAGAAGTAACAGCAAAACTTGTCGGGCAACTCCGTAAGATGACCAGCGCGGGCCTGATGGACTGCAAAAAAGCCCTCATCGAGACTGACGGCGACGTCGAGGCCGCCGTCGATGTGCTCCGCGCACAGGGCACCATCAAGGCGGCAAAGAAAGCCGGCCGCGAAGCCAACGAGGGCGTCATCGTCCACTACATCCAGCCCGACTCGAAGGCGGGTGTGTTGGTCGAGATCAACTGCGAGACCGACTTCGCCGCCAAGAACGAGCAGTTCCAAGAGTTTGTCGGCGATGTGGCCAAGCTCAAGTTGACCGCACCGGACACTGACTTCGAGGAACTGCGCATCGCGCAGGTGGCCAAGATCGGCGAGAACATCCTGCTCTCCCGCGACGCCAAGCTTGAGGTGGACGGCACCGGGTTGGTGGCGGCGTACATACACACCGGCGCCAAGGTCGGCGTGTTGCTCCAGGTCGGCACGGGCAAGGAAGACACGCTTGGCAACGACGATTTCAAGGTGTTGGTGAAGGACATCACGCTGCACATCGCCGCCTCCGCGCCGGTCTCCGTGAGTCGCGACGAGGTTGACCCCGAGTTGGTGGCCAAGGAGAAGGCCATCGCCGAGGAGCAGGCGGTGGGCAAGCCGCCGCAGGCCATCGAGAAGATCGTGACCGGCAAGATGAACAAGTTCTTTGCCACCAACTGCCTGCTCGAGCAGGGCTTCGTGAAGAATCCCGACATCAGCATCAAGGATCATGTGGCCTCCGTTGCCCAGGCGCTCGGCGACGAGATCACCGTGGCCAAGTTCCTGCGCTTCCAAATCGGCGAAAGCTTCTGAGCGGCGGCGACAAAACGAATCACCCAAGCGGGAGCCGAGCGCGGCTCCCGTTTTTTTGTGGCCAAGCGCTTGGCCAAGCGCGGAAAAGGGGTTTCATCGCCGGGACAATTTGACTAGCTTATTGCCCCGGCAATAAACGACGGCTGCAATGAACAAGACAAACACAGTGGAACAGACCGTGAGCGGCCAAGATACCGAGGCCAGCGGCGAGACGATTGAGAGCCTGCGCAGCCTGCTCAATTGGCTGAAGGGGCAATTCGAGGGCTTCGGCATCGACGCGGGCTGGGCCGGCCTGCTGGTCAACGTGGTCGGCGCCCTGTTGCTCGTGTTCCTGAGTTGGCTGGCCTACCTCGTGGCCAAGCGGGTGGTGCTGCGCGCCATCCGGTTCCTGTCGAGCAAGACCA
>QOAX01000127.1 GCA_003972865.1 Verrucomicrobiota bacterium
CACCCCCGGGCTGACGGAGCGGTTGGCCCGGGAAGGACTTGCTCTAGCCCGGGTCGACGGCACCTGGGTGTTCGAGGTCTAGATGACGATGGTGTCGACTGGGGGCGTTCGAGTCCCCCTCCGACACGAAAAGAGTCGGTATTTTCCAGTGGTTTTTCGTGCATCTGCGACGTGGACTCCTTCTTTTTTTCGGAGTCATGGGATACTCGGGGCATGCGAACCCTTATGGCAGTGGCAGTGGCAGTGGTGGCGTCGCTTCTGGTGGGGTGCAGTGGTGGGAGCAAGGATGCGGTACCAGTAACCACCACGACAACCGCGACGACCACGACGACCGTCACACCAACAACCACTGTGGCACCCAGGATGAGTGAGATCGCCTTTGCGAGCTATCGGGGCAGCTACAGCGAGGTTTTTGTCATGAACGCCGACGGCACTGCGGTCCGTCAGTTCACCGACAACAACAACGACGACGCGGAACCGGTGTGGTCACCGGATGGCACCAAGATCGCCTTCGTCAGCGACCGGGACGGGGGCGAGGAGATCTTTGTGATGAACGCCATCGGTACCGACATCCGTCAACTCACTGACAACGACGGTGTTGACATGAGTCCAGTGTGGTCAACGGATGGCACCAAGATCGCCTTCGTCAGCGACCGGGACGGGGACCACGAGATCTTTGTGATGAACGCCAACGGTACCGGCGTCAGCCAACTCACGACCAACGACGACGACGACTTATACCCGGATTGGTCGTCGAACGGCGACAAGATCGCGTTCATGAGCGACCGGGACGGTGACTACGAGATCTTTGTGATGAACGCCAACGGCACTGCGGTCCGTCAGCTCACCGATAACGACGGCGACGACGTGGAACCGGGGTGGTCACCGGACGGCACCAAGATCGCTTTTTCTACTGACCGATATGGCGCGATGGAGATCTTTGTGATGAACGCCGACGGTGCCAACGTCCGTCAACTCACTGACAGCGACGGTGTTGACATGAGTCCGGTGTGGTCGCCCGACGGGGACAAGATCGCCTTTACCAGTAACCGGTGGGGCGAGATGGAGATCTTTGTGATGAACACCGACGGTAGTGACGTCGTTTCGCTTGGCCAGCACGGGTTTGTTACGAGTTGGGGCGGCGGTTCGGACCTTGCGGAGTTTGAAGTGGAGACGACCACTACGGCCCTGGCCGCCACGGCCACCGTGGTACCAACAACGACTGTGGAGAGGGCGACTCCGGCGGCTACTACGGCTGCGCCGGCCACGACTGCGGCTCCGACGGCTACTACGGCTGCGCCGGCGACGACTGCGGCTCCGGCGACTACGACGGTCGCGGATCATCTGGGTGACGGGTCTCTGGGTGTTGTAGAGGTGGGTCCGGGTGAGGCGATCCAGATTCGTTCTCTGAACGCCATTTCGGGTGATGTGGCGTTCCTGGGCATCCCGAACCAGCGTGGCGTGGAGTTGGCGATAGCCGACTATGGGCCCATTGGTGGCCACGATGTGACGATTGGTGCGGGCATGGATGATCTGTGTTCGGCTGATGGTGGGCAGGCTGCTGCCCAGATGATCGTGGCCGATCAGGATGTGGTTGGTGTGATCGGTACCAGTTGTTCTGGTGCTGCTACTGCTGCCAGCCCGCTGATTTCTGCTGCGGGGATGGTGATGATCTCTGGTTCGAACACGTCTCCTGCGTTGACGTCTGACCTGGCTGGTACTGCGGGCAAGAACTACCACGCCGGTTACTACCGCACGGCTCACAACGACCTCTACCAGGGTGCTGCTGCTGCGAGTTTCGCCCTTGACGTGTTGGGTGTGTCGACTGCTGCTGCGATCCATGACGGCGATCCGTACACCGAGGGTCTGGCTACGGCGTTCGCTGATGCGTTCAAGGCCGGCGGTGGGACGATCACCGGGTTCACTGCTGTGAACAAGGGTGACAGTGACATGGTTCCGGTGTTGACAGAGGTGGCTGCGGGCACTCCGGAGTTGTTGTTCTTCCCGATCTTCCAGCCTGAGGGTGATTTCATCATCCAGCAGGTTTTGACGGTGTCTGGTTTGGGGGACACCGTGATGATGGCTGCTGACGGGTTGTTGAACTCGAACTACATGGCGTTGCCCGAAACAGAGGGCATGTACTTCTCGGGTCCCGACGTGCGTTACGGGGCTAACTACAACCAGGCGACGGGTCAGACCGGTGACGCTTTCCTGGCTGCGTACGAGGCCGAGTGGGGTGAGGCTCCCGCTGCCCCGTTCTGGGCGCATTCCTATGACGCCACGACGTTGCTGCTGGACGCTATTGCTGCTGCTTCCTACGACGACGGCGGAACGCTTGTCATCGACCGTGCAGGTGTGCGTGAGCACCTCAACGCCGTGACCGACTACTCGGGGATCATCGGGTTGATCTCGTGTGACGCGTTCGGCGATTGCGGTTCGCAGAAGATCACCGTCATCGGCCACGCCGACTCGAGCGACGTGGCGGCGTCGAACGCCAACGTCGTCTACGAGTACGCCCCCGGCGGCTCCTCACTAGGCGAAGGCAACCTCGTCGTACCCGCACCAAGGCCCGTCTTCGGCGGCACGCTGGTGCAGGCCAGTACCCAGGTAGGAAATAGCATCAACCACGGGCTGGCTTCCGGCGTCGGGATCGGCAACCCGAGTTCGAAGATCTTCGCTTCGCTGGTCCATCTGGCCCCCAACTGGCAGCCTCAGCCGTATCTGGCCGAGTCGTGGGACGTCTCCGAGGACGGTCTGACCGTCACCCTGCACCTAGTGGAGGGCGCGACCTTCCACGACGGGGTGCCGATCACATCGGCTGACGTGAAGTTCTCGATCGAGGCGATCCAGGCCAACCACCCGTTTACCGGGATGTGGGCACCACTCGAGTCGATCGACACGCCCGATGATCTCACCGTGGTCCTCAACCTGGCCACTGAACACCCGGCGCTGTGGATCGCTATGTCGGATGTGCTCATGCCGGTCATGCCCAAGCACATCATGGGTGACACGCCGCTCAGCGAGATGAAGGGGCACCCGAACAACACAGCTGCCCTGGAGGGCGACTTGATCACGGTTGGTTCGGGACCGTTCGTGCTCACCGAGTGGAACAAGGAATCAAAGATCGTGCTTGAGGCCTATGAGGACTTCTTCATTCCCGATCGGCCGTACCTCGACAGCATCATCTACCTGATCGTCCCCGACGAGGATGCGGCACTGTTGGGCCTGGAGAGCGGGGAATACGACACTGCGGGTTACGCCAGCGTCCTGCACGAACAGAAGGTGCTGAACAACCCGGACATAGCGGCCGTTCCCGCGCTCAGTGGTGTTGGGCCGTTGAACCATCTGCAGTTCAACCTGGCTAACGAGGTAATCAGTGACATTCGGGTACGGCAGGCCATCGCGTACACCATCGACCGCGACTACATCATCAACACCTTGCACCAGGGCATGACCGAGGAGGCGCTGGGTGGTATCCATCCGGATAGCCCGTTCTACAACCCGAACGTGGAGCGCTACGACGTGGATCTGGACAAGGCTCGCGCCCTGCTGGCCGAAGCTGGTTATGAGGATGGCCTGGAGTTGAAGATCCACTACATCCCGGGCCCGAACGAGCAGCAGCTCCACGTGGCCGAATACATCGCCGCAGCGCTCAGTGAAGTCGGCGTCAACGTAGAGGTCGTTCAATCGGCCGATACGGGACAGTGGGTCGGCATCTTCTTCGGCGGTCCCGACGCCTGGCAGATGACCATGACCGCCTACTTCAACTGGGGCGATCCGGTCATCGGCGTGCAACGGGCCTATGTGTGCGACAACATCGTGGTTTCCTTCTTCGTCAACAACTCGGCCTATTGCAACGAGCGGGTCGACGAGTTGCTCTACGCCGCGGCAGCCGAATCGGATTTCGACGCCCGGAAGGTGCTCTACGACGAGTTCCAGGAGATCACCGCAGAGGAGTTGCCGTTCTACAACATCAACGCCCTGCCAATCTTCGGGGCCAGCCAGCTGGATGTCATGAACCTTCCGACCGGCCCGTGGGGCAGCCTGTCAGGCATGGAAAACGTCTGGCTCGACCGGTAGGCGGCGACTGAAGGGCCCAGTAGGGCACGACGACACGAGGTGATAGCACTCGCCCGGGGCATCGGGATCAGATTGGTACTGGCGATTGGACTGCTGCTGGCAGTCGTGGTCGTGGTCTTCTTCCTGATCCAGATCGCCCCGGGCGACGCTGCCATATACCTCGGCATAGAGCAGGGCACTGGCGACCCAGAGTTCCTGGCCCGGTTAAGAGCCGACTACGGGCTGGACCGCCCACTACTGGTCCAACTCATGGCCTACATCGGCAACGTGGCCCAACTGGATTTGGGGCGATCCACCTACTTCAACGTGCCGGTCCTCGGCCTAATCCTGGACCGGCTCTTCGCGACCATGCTGCTGGCTGGCACGGCACTGGTCTTCGCGGTAGTGGTCGGCGTGGCTATCGGGGTGTTCACGGCACGCCGGCCGGAAAGTCCGGCCTCCCACGGTGTGACGGTGCTGAGCCTGGTCGGTTTCTCCACCCCGGTCTTCTGGTCGGGCCTCATGTTCATCGTTGTCTTTGCCGCCAAGTGGGGCATCCTGCCGGTGGGCGGCATCGAGGACGTCCGCTACAACGGCAACTGGTTCGGTGAGACCGTCGACCTGCTCCAGCATTTGGTCCTCCCGGCCATCAGCCTTGGCATCATCTACCTGGCCATCTACTCCCGGCTGGCCCGAGCCTCAATGCTCGAAGTGCTGGAGTCCGACTACATCCGCACCGCCCGAGCCAAGGGCGCCCACGAGCGGGTCGTGGTGTACAAGCACGCCCTGCGCAACGCCGTCATCCCCGTGGTCACCGCAGCCGGATTGCAAGTCGGAAACCTCCTCTCTGGGGCCCTGCTCGTCGAGTTCGTGTTCGCCTGGCCGGGAATCGGGCGGCTGGCCGTCAGCTCGATATTCCGAGGCGACAGTCCGACGCTGCTCGGCATCATGATCTTCTCAGCTGCCATGGTCATCGTGGCCAACCTGCTCACCGACCTCGTCTATCGGCTAATCGACCCGCGCATACGCGTCGGAGGATCCCGATGACCGACCTCGGCATCGCCATCGAACCGACAGAGACCGGCGGACGTGGCGCGTTTCGCATGTTCCTGCGGAACAAGCCGGCGGTCCTGGGCCTGATCGTGTTCGCCTTCATCGTCCTGATCACCATCTTCGGACCAGGGCTGTACGAGACGTCTGCGAAAAAGATGGTGGCCCCACCGTTCCTGGGGCCAGGCGACGCCCTGGGCCCCCTG
>QOAX01000196.1 GCA_003972865.1 Verrucomicrobiota bacterium
CAAGGCCTCCGTGTTGATCACTCTGCTCATCATCACTGTGATGTTCGTCTTCAAGATTCAGCTCACTCGCTCGGTGATCCTCATCTTCGCCCTGCTCAGCATCGCATTGGGCTGGGCCAAGGAGGAAGGCTCGCTTCGTTGGCAGCGCCGCCGGATGACACACACCGACCTGCAGACACGAATCATCCTGCTTGGCTCGCCAGAGGAAACGCAGACCATGCTCGGCCGCATCGACGACACCAACGACACGAGCTACCGCGTCGTGCTGCAGTTCAACATCGACCGCGACCCGATTGAGCGACTGTTACAGTTGATGCACGAGCACTCCGCCAACGTCGTCCTCATCAACGCCGGCCACACCAAGTTCGACAAGATCGAGCAGGTCATCAACGCCTGCGAACTCGAGGGCGTCGAGGTTTGGCTTGCCGCCGATTTTTTCAACACGCAGATTGCCCGCACCGCCGTCGACGATTTTCATGGCGTCCCGCTGCTGGTGTTTCACTCCGCACCGGCCGCCTCGCTGCAGGGTCTAGCCAAGCAGGCCATCGACTTCGGCGGAGCGCTGGTCATGCTCGTGCTGCTCTCGCCGGTGCTGCTGCTGTGCGCCCTGGCCGTGAAGATTACCTCCCCCGGCCCGATCCTGTTTCGGCAAAAACGCAGCGGCATCAACGGCCGCCCGTTCACCATGTACAAGTTCCGCTCGATGGGCACCAACGCCGAGCAGCGCAAGCACGAGTTGGCCGCCATGAACGAGATGAGCGGTCCGGTGTTCAAGGTCGCCAACGACCCGCGCATCACGCCGATCGGCCGGTTCCTGCGGCGGTTCAGCCTCGACGAGCTGCCCCAGTTGTTCAACGTCCTCAAGGGCGCCATGAGCCTCGTCGGCCCAAGGCCGCTGCCGGTGGACGAGACCAAGCGCTTCGAGGATCTCGCACACCGCCGCCGCCTCAGCGTCAAGCCGGGCCTCACCTGCCTCTGGCAGATCAGCGGCCGCAATGAGGTGAACGAATTCTCCGACTGGGTGCGGCTCGACCTCGAGTACATCGACAACTGGTCGCTCTGGCTCGACATCAAAATCCTCTTCCGCACCATCCCGGTCGTTTTCATCGGCACCGGCGCGAAGTGAATCCGCGCACCTTTGCGCTTTCACGCGCGGGCCGCCTCTGCTAAATAGTGTGCCCGTTCAAGGGCATGGAACTTTTATTCATCGGTTTTGCGGCAGGATTCGCCCACGTGATCAGCGGGGCGGACCACTTGGCCGCGCTGGCGCCCTTCGCCGCACGCCGTGAGTCGCACGCCGCCTGGCGGCTTGGCCTCCACTGGGGCCTGGGCCACGCCGGCGGTGTCGCGCTGATCGGCCTGCTCGTCTGGCTCCTCAAGGGCACCGCCGCCGTCGAGTGGCTCTCCAGCGGCGCAGAGCAACTTGTCGGCGTGATGCTGGTCGCCGTCGGCGCACTGGGCATCCGCTCCCTGTTGCGTCATCGCGTCCACACCCACGAACACGATCACTTCGGCATTCGGCACTCGCACATTCACACCCACCTTGGCCAGGCGCACTCACCCGCCAGCCACAAACATTCCCATGCCGCGCTGGGTATCGGCCTGCTGCACGGCACCGCCGGCGGAACACACCTCTGGGTTGTGCTGCCGACCCTCGCCATCGCCAGCTTCGCCGGCGTCGTCCTCTACCTCGCCGCCTACGCCCTGGCCACCGTCACGGCGATGACACTGTTTTCCGCCGGGCTGGGCCGCGTGGCCAACCGCCTGGCCAATGGCAGCCCTAAGCTTGGCCACGGCTTCGGCTTGGCCTGCTGCACCGGCTCAATGTGCATCGGCGGCTACTGGTTGTTTGCCGGTTAGCCCGGCGGCACCAGCGCGCGAGTCATGTCCAAGCTGATCCACCAAGCCATCGACTCGCTGCTCAGGGAAACCTCCCGCTCCTTTTACCTGACCCTCAAGGCGCTGCCGCCGCGCATCCGGCCACAGATCGGCCTGGGCTACCTCCTGGCCCGCATCGCCGACACCGTCGCCGACTCGAAAAGCGGCCCCACCGACCAGCGCCTGCACGCGCTTGGGCAGTTCAATGACCGCATCCAGGGCCGCACCGGCACGCTGCCCAACCTCACGACCCTCGCCCGGCTCCAGCGCGATCCCGCCGAGGCGCAACTGCTCGAGAATGCCGCCTCGCCGATCAGCTATCTCGAGCAGTTTTCCGATGGTGACCGGCAGCGCATCCGGCAGGTGCTCGACACGATCACCGGCGGACAAATGCTCGACCTGCAGCGCTTCGCCTACGCCACGGGCGACACGATCATCCCGTTGTCGCGCGAGGAGGAACTTGACGACTACACCTACCGCGTCGCCGGTTGTGTCGGCGAATTCTGGACACACCTGTCGCTGGCGCACCTGTTCGAGGCCGACGACGCCACCGAGGCGCGGCTGCTCGAGACCGGCGTGCGCTTCGGCAAGGGCCTGCAACTGGTCAACATCCTGCGCGACATCCCGGCCGATCTGCGCACAGGCCGCTGCTACCTGCCCAGCGCCGTGCTGGCCGAGCACGACCTCACGCCGCGCGATCTGCTCGCGCCGGAGACCATCGACCGGTTCCGCCCCGTGTACGACAGCTACCTCGACAAGGCCGCCGCACACCTCGACGCCGCCGTCGAGTACATCGGCCTGCTGCCGTACCGGCAGTTCCGGCTGCGCACCGCCTGCATGTTGCCGGTGCTCATCGGCCGGCGAACGCTGGCCAGGTTGCGCCAGCAAAACGTGCTCGACGCTGAAAACCGAATCAAGGTCAGCCGCCCCGAGATCAAGCAGTTGACCCGGCAAACCGCCCTTGCCGTGCCGTCGCGGCGTCGCAGCCAAAAACTGCTCGAAGCCCAGCGCCGTGCCTGAGCCCACGCAACGCCGACCGCCGATTGGCCAGGCGCTGATGCTGCTGGCGGCGGGCTGGATGCTCGCCGGTTGCGGCGGCGACCCGGCGGCCAAGCCCGGTTTTCACGAGATCAACCAGCACCGGTTTTTTGTCAACAGCCTCGGCATGCAGTTCGTGCAACTGCCTGGCAACGACATCTGGCTCAGCGTACGGGAAACCCGCGTCGCCGACTACGCCGCCTTTGCCAACGCCACCACCAATGGCTGGCAGGCCGCCTGGTTTCAGGACACCGACCGCCACCCCGCCATCAACGTCCAATGGGATGACGCCCAAGCCTTCTGCGCATGGCTCAGCCAACGCGAGCGCGCGAGCGGCCTGCTCGCCGGCAACGAGGGCTACCGCCTGCCGACCACGAGTGAATGGACCACTGCGCTTGGCCAAGCGGAGCCGACCGACAGCGGCAACTTCGGCCCAAAACTTGGCACCGACGGCTTTGTCCGCACCAGCCCGGTCGGCTCTTTTCCCGGCAACGCGCTTGGCCTACACGACCTCCGTGGCAACGTGTGGGAGTGGTGCACCGCTTGGCCAAGCGAGGAGGGCATCGGCCGCATCCTGCGCGGCGGCAGCTGGCGTGACGACATCCCCGGGCTGCTCGCCGCCGACCGCGAGCTCATCGTCACGCCCAAGGTGGCGACCGAGGACTACGGCTTCCGCTGCGTCCTCGTCCTCAAGCGCCCTGCCAAGCCGTAAGGCGACAATTTATTCACAATTCGGGAATCTCGCTTGGGGGGTTTTGCGTTGTCCCGTACATTGGTTGCAGGGCGGCAGCACTTCCCTACGAAAAAATTTTGAAAAACGACAACGACTGTTTGACGCAACACCCGGATCGGTTTGTGGACCGGCATATTGGCCCGAGGCAGGACGACATCCGGGCGATGCTCGCGGCGCTTGGCCACGAGTCGCTCGACGCGATGATCGACGCCGGCACGCCGAGCAGCATCCACCTCACCGAGTCGCCCGAATTGCCCGCCGCCCAAAGCGAAACCGAGGCGCTCCAGTCCCTCCGTCGGCTGGCCGATGAAAACCAAGTTTGGCGCTCGTACATCGGCATGGGCTACCACGGCTGCATCACTCCGCCGGTCATCCAGCGCAACCTGCTCGAGAACCCCGGCTGGTACACCCAGTACACGCCGTATCAGGCCGAGATCTCGCAGGGCCGCCTCGAGGCGCTGCTCAATTTTCAAACGATGGTCTGTGACCTCGCGGGCATGGAGATCGCCAACGCGTCGCTGCTCGACGAAGCCACCGCCGCGGCCGAAGCGGTCACGATGTGCCGCAACATCCAGTCGCGCAACAGGGCCAACGCCGTGTTCGTCTCGACCGGGTGCCATCCGCAAACAATCTCCGTGCTGCGCACCCGAGCCGAGGCGATCGGCATCGAAGTCGTCACTGGCGATCCGGACGAGTTCAACTTCAGCACGCCGGTTTTTGCCGTGGTGCTGCAATACCCGGCCACCGACGGCACGCTGGCCGATCCGGGCGGGTTCATCGCCCGGGCGCACGAGAACGAAGCGCTCGCCATTCTCGCGACCGACCTGCTGGCGCTCACGCAGATCAAGCCGCCCGGTGAACTCGGCGCGGACGTCGCCATCGGCAGCGCGCAGCGTTTCGGCGTGCCAATGGGCTACGGCGGCCCGCACGCGGCGTTCATCGCCACGCGAGACAGGCACAAGCGGCGTCTGCCGGGCCGGATCGTCGGCGTGTCAAAAGACGCCAACGGCCGCCCCGCCCTGCGGCTGGCGTTGCAAACACGCGAGCAGCACATCCGCCGCGACAAGGCCACGAGCAACATTTGCACCGCGCAGGCGCTGCTGGCCAACATCGCCTCGATGTACGCCGTGTATCACGGCCCCGATGGGCTGCGGCAGATCGGCGGACGCGTCCACGCGCAAACCAGGGCCTTGGCCGCCGGGTTGCGGCAGCTTGGCCAAGCGGTGGAATCGGAGCACTTTTTTGACACGATCACCGTCGCGCTTGGCCAAACGGCGGACACCGTGATCGCCGAGGCGGAGAAACGACAGATCAACCTCCGGCAACTCGGCGGCGGACGCGTCGGCATCGCGCTCGACGAGACGGTGACACCGGCCGACTTGACCGACATGCTGGCGATCTTCAACGGAGGCCAAGCGCCCGGCCTCGAGTTGGCTGTTGGCCAGGCGGCTGCCATTCCCGAGGCGCTGCGGCGCACTTCCGATTTTCTCACGCACCCGATTTTCAACCAGCACCATTCGGAGACGGAGATGCTGCGCTACCTCAAGAAACTGGAGGCACGCGACCTGTCGCTCACGACGTCGATGATTCCGCTTGGCTCGTGCACGATGAAGCTCAAC
>QOAX01000240.1 GCA_003972865.1 Verrucomicrobiota bacterium
AGTATGGAAGGACTACTTTGCATGCGGCGGCTGTTGGTGGTAGCAAGGAAGTTGTCGAACTGTTAATTGCTAAAGGTGCGGATGTGAATGCAAAGTATGAGGAGTGCGCAACATCGCTAGATTGGGCCAAAAATCAAGAAACCGCCGACCTCTTGCGCAAACACGGCGGCAAGACGTGGAAGGAACTGAAAGCCGAAGGGAAGTAAAAGGGCTCAGAGTTGCGCAAACGCGCATCCTATCCACCTCAACACATATGGGGATAACCCCGCTCCTACCCCCTCTCCCCCCTGTTTTAGTAGCGGGGAGTGGCCCACCCACCAACGACCCAAACCACTGATTTCCCTGTTTTTTGACGTCATAATAAAATCCAAATGATACAAGTAATTAGGCTTCACATACGCATCTTACTTCAGGAGGATAGCCGCGTTTAGAGCGGCTTAAGGTGATCTTTAAGAGGTCAAGGGTGTTAGCAGAGTGACCTTAACATGCGTAACGCATTTGTAATCAATGCAGACACGCAACCTTGAGGTGGTTGTGCCCAAAAGACGTGAAGGTTCGAGTCCTTTCGAGCGCACCATTTTTTCACACTTGGTTTCACTGGGTTTTCCTCTCTCAAACCCAGTTTTCCAAAAACCCGTGGTAGGCTTCTTGTGCTCCTTTTTGGAGCAAGATTTGGTTAGCGAAATGTTAGCGACCATTGAAGACAAAGACGACAACAAGGGATTAGATATTTTATCAATATGAAAGGATTACAATAAAGCATTTGATTCGAGGGCCTGCTTTTGGATGTTGCGCAGGAATACGCACAATCACAAAAGTTCTTTGTTCCGTGTTTTCTGCGCCTTGAAGTAAGGGGTATGGTGGGACCCTTCGTTTAGGGGTTTGCCGATTGTCTTCCAATACCTACACTGGGGTTCATGGCCACGCGAGTCGTTGTCCTGGCCCTGTTCCTGGGCTTCATCAAACCTCCAGTTTTTGGGTTGCCGGATTGGATCTGGATTGACAGTCATGCAACCGCCGAAGGCGTGGTTTTCTATCACGATTTTGATGCGGATCCTGCTAGATTGCAATCCGCGCATCTTCGTTTGGTGACGGATTTTACGAACGTAAAGCTCACCATCAACGGGCAGCAGGCAGGAATTGCCGAGGCGTTCGAGCCGGTCCTGAAGCTGGATGCCTTGCCATTGCTGCTTTCTGGGGTCAACGAGATACGGCTCATGGGCAAGACCGCGGGCGGCGCCCCGGCTGTTGCCCTTCAGCTTGACCTCATCGACAGGCATGGAGGGAAGAGGACCGTCGCCACTTCACCCCAATGGCAGACGGCAACACCTGAAGCCAGGGTCATAGCGAGTGGCGACCTCGGCCGGGAAAAATGGTGGGCGCTGCCGCCGCTGATCATCGGAGAGAGCGACGACTACACACAGTGGAAGCGAGCAAGCAATCTTGGGGAGGCTACAGATCCCGCGACCTTCCAGCTATTGCCCAACTACAGAGCCGAGTTGCTCCGCTCGGCGGGAAAGGACGAGGGTTCCTGGGTGAGCATGGCCTTTGATCCCCAGGGCCGATTGACCGTGGCACGGGAGGACAAAGGGCTGATCCGCTACACGCTGTCGGAGGATTCCAGGAAAGTTTTACGGACAGAAATCATTAATGACGACCTAAAGGAATGTCGCGGCCTGCTTTACGCACATGGAAGCCTCTATGTGAATGCAAATAATTCCAACGCGCTTTATCGTCTTCGCGACACAAATGGAGACGGCGTTTTTGACCATAAAAAACTGCTCCACGCCAGCAAGGGTGGAGGTGGCCACGGGCGCAATGACCTTGCGCTGGGGTCGGACCAAAAAATCTACGCCATCCACGGCGACTCAGTTCACCTTCCGGAGGGCATGTCGGATCGCACTTCCCCATTGCGCCGAAAATTTGATCCGTTCTATGAAAACGAGGGTCATGTCATCCGCATGGATCCTGACGGAACCAACCCGGAAATCTTCTGTGGCGGACTCCGCAATCCCTACGGCCTCGACTTCAACGCGGATGGCGAAGCGTTCACTTATGATGCCGACGCGGAATTCGACATGGGAACCCCATGGTATCGTCCCACGCAGGTCAAGCACCTGACCAGCGGGGCGGACTTCGGCTGGCGAGCCGTGACAGGAAGCTGGCCGCCATATTTCCCGGATCATCCCGACAACACCCAGGCCGCGATTGATATTGGCAAGGGGTCACCCACCGGGGTGAAATTTGGCACCAGCAGCCATTTTTCCGTCGATTACCAACGGGCACTCTATCTCCTCGACTGGACCTATGGACGCATCCTTGCTGTGCACCTCATTCCGCGTGGATCCAGCTACATGGGCGCAACGGAGGTTTTTCTGCGAGGCCAACCGCTCAACGTCACCGATCTCGGCTTCGGGCCGGATGGCGCGATGTATTTTATCACCGGTGGACGTAAGACTCAGAGTGGGCTTTATCGCGTGAGCTACAGTAGGACCACTGCGCAGCCTCGCGAGCTGAGCCCACAGGAGAAACACCGCAACAGGCTGGCTCATGAATACCGGCAACAACGTAGGCTGGCGGAATCATTTCATCGCAAGGCGCAATACACCCGGACTAAGGGGCTATCCGATCCCCGGATCCGGCAAGCATGGAGAATTGCGAGCGAACATAACCCGGACCGGTTGGCTAGGCTTCTTTCAGGAATCGAGAAGAAAAATGCCACAACGAAAACCGGATATGACCTTGAGCAATTGACAGCCATGACTAACGCTGCCACGAGCGAGCAATTATTCTCGCTGCTGGGATTGGATGATCCCGCAGCGAAACAGGGAACCCTCTATAACTACAAGCACTGGAACAAGCTACCGCTGTCGAGACAGCTTGCGTTCATTGACCTCATTCGCCGTTCCATGGAGCGTCACCAATTCCCCGCAGACGGGCGTGATCTTGTCCTGGCTATGCTGACCCAGCATTTTCCAAATGATTCCTCTGCAATCAACCGGGCCCTTGCCCCCCTGCTCATCAAGTTGACACCCCATACCGCGGTGCCTCAAACCATTGCGTTGCTCGATGCCGATATTGATCAACAGGATGGCCTATTTTACCTGTACCACTTGCGCCATGCCAGGGCCGGCTGGACACCCGATTTGCGACGGACGTTCTTTCGCATCCTTGGCACCTATGAAACTTTCCTGGGCGGACGTGGGTTGCCGCTGGCGTTTAAGAATATCCGTCGCGAGGCATTGGAGACGCTGACCGCGAAAGAAAAAAAACAATACGCAGGATTCATCTTCCAAAAACCCTTGTTGCCCCCAATGCCCGACTTGACTGGGCGAGGACAGGTCCGCCAATGGAAGGTAAGCGACTTCGAAGGCAAGCTGGGATTCGATGCCTCAGAACGCAACCTAGCCAATGGTCGAAGGATGTTTTCGATCGCCCTCTGCAGCCGCTGTCATCGCTACGGTCGGGAAGGTTACCCCATCGGACCGGACCTAACTCGTGTGGCCAGCCGTTTCAGCCGGGACACATTGCTCGGCGAAATCCTGTTGCCGTCCAGGACAATCGCGGAGAATTACCAGACCGTCCTGCTGAACCTCCGGGACGGGCGCCAACTCGCGGGACAGATCATTCCCAACCTCGACTATCGCGCACCCAACCTGCAACTCGCGGAGGATCCGCTGCACCCGGACAAAATCACCCGCATCGCGAAGGAGAATATCATCAACCGGGAGCATTCAGAAGTTTCGCTGATGCCACCCGGACTGCTAAATCTGCTTGATAAGGAAGAAATCCTGGACCTACTCGCCTGGCTCGAGCGGGGAGCCAAGACAGGCAAAGGATTCAAATCTGAAGCCAAATGAAACACCTCCTACTAACAACAATCGCAGCCGGGGTGTTGGTGGGGTGTGCGACCCAAGCGCAGCAGTTGTCTCCCGCAGCAGAAGCGAAATTAGATGAACCCATTGCCGAAGTGTCAGAGCAGTCCTCGGAACCGCGGTCGCACGCGAAGTCGTTGATCGATTTGAACGACACGGCTCAGGTTCGTGAGCGACGGCCTCTACTCATCGCGCATCGAGGCGGCGTCATCACCGAACGATCACCTGAATGCTCCCTTGCGGCTATCGAGTTGGCGGCAGAATCCGGCTACTCCATGGTGGAACTAGATGTCCAGAGCAGTCTCGACGGCGTGCCAATTGTTTTCCATGACGAAAGTCTGCTGACGGCCTGCGGTCGCCGTGGTCGCACGTCCGATTACTCAGCGTCCGAACTATCGACATTTGTTTACACTGGCACATCTCAAAAGATCATCTCGCTGGAAATCGCTCTCAGAAAATGTCGTGCGCGTGGCTTGGGCGTCATGCTCGACCAACTCGACCGGGAGGACGCGCCGTTTCTCGATCGAGTGGACCAGTTGATTACGCGTTGTCAACTGACGACGGCGGCCGTATCTATCTCCCGCTCGGTGGAAGCTCGCGAACGGCTAAAACACGTTATGTTTAGACCCACGAAAGAACAACTGTCCCGGTTTAATAAGGGCGAGAATGTAGACTTGAAGGGTACCTTCTGGTTCGGGTTGCCGCGCGATCTTTCGAGCGCTGATGTCGCTCGTCTCAAGGCTTGCGGTGCTTATGTGTTTCCAGCCATCAATATCTTTCGTTACCCTGAAGAGGGTGATCGCGAACTGGCCCGAAAAGACATCGAGCGGCTGGTCTCCGCTGGCGTGGATGGGTTTCAGATTGACTCGATCTATTCTGACCTCGTGACCCGCTCGAAGAAGCAAGTCCCTTGAAGGCTGCTGATGACGAAATCGCCGACCTCCTCCGCAAACACGGCGGCAAGACGGGTGAAGAATTGAAAGCTGAAGGGAAATGAAACACCTCCTACTCACAACAATCGCAGCCGTGCTTCTGGTGGGGTGTGGGAAGTCGCAGCAGTCGTCTCCTCAAGCTGAAAAGAAACCAAAACCTGCGACTGCCAAAGCACCAGACATCTCAATTCACGGTGCTGCCACTGTACGAAACATCAAAGCCGTCAAACAGCACATCGCTGCTGGTACGGATGTGAATGCGAAGGATAATTTTGGAAGGACTACTTTGCATTTGGCGGCTGCTGGAGGTCACATGGAAATCGTCGAACTGCTTATCGCCGCAGGTGCGGATGTGAATGCGAAGGATAATTATGGTGATTATGGCAAAACACCGCTATCTTATGCCAAAGGTGAAATCGCCGACCTCCTCCGCAAACACGGCGGCAAGACGGGTGAA
>QOAX01000057.1 GCA_003972865.1 Verrucomicrobiota bacterium
GACGCCGAGGGCGAACTGAACCTCGAGACGCCCGCGACCATCGCCAAGGGCGGCGAGAGCGGGGCGGTGGTTGTGCCGGGAAATGCCGGTAAAAGCCGGTTGATGGCGCACGTCCGGCAGATCGAGAAACCGTTCATGCCGCCCCGCCGAAACAAGGTCAGCGCCAAAAAGCTCACGCCCCGCCAGCTTGGCCTGATCCGGCTCTGGATCGACGAGGGAGCCAAGGGTGAGGTGCCGCGGGTGGCGCAGGAATTGAAATGGCGTCCGCTTTCTTTCACCATTAAGCCGATTTACACCACCGCCATATCGCCGGACGGCCAGTACGCCGCTTGTGGCCGCGGCAACCAGATTTTTGTTTACCATCTGCCAACCCACCGGCTGGCCGCACGCCTGGCCGACCCCGGCTTGGCCAAGGGCGGTCCCGCCGCTGCCGTCGTGGCGCATCGCGACGTGGTGCAGTCGCTCTCATTCAGTCCCGATGGCCAAACACTGGCCTCCGGCGGGTATCGCGTGGCCAAGCTTTGGCGGCGACAACCGGCATCGGCGAAGGAACTCCTCAACCTGCTGCCCGGCGGCGAGGCGGTTACGGCGATCAGCGTCGCGCCTGGCCAAGCGCGCATGGTCGTCGCCGGCTCGGCCGGCGGCGTGCAGGCGATCGACCTGCAAAGCACCCTGCTGCTTTGGCACGACCAAGTCCGGGGCCAGGCCGCCGGGCAACTGGCCGTGTCGCCCAACGGCGAGAAAGTTGCCGTGCTGTTCGCCGACGGCCGGGTGCGCACCTGGGTAACAGCGACCGGCGAGCGCGCCACCCGCGAGTCGTCGCCGATGGCCACGCGAGCCGTCGCTTGGCTGAACAACGACCAACTGGTTTCAGCGCATCTCGGCGGCGAGATCAGGGCTTGGGCCGCCATCAACCCCGGCAGGGTTCTTCACGAATGGAAACCGGGCGGCGACATCACGGCGCTGGCAGTATTGCCGGGAGGGGCGAGTATTTTTGTCGGTCGAGCCGACAACAAAGTGATCGTTGTCAATGCCAAGGACGGCAGGGCGGAAAAAGAGATCGACCACGGCGCGCCGATCTCCGGTTTGCAAGTCCGAGCCGATGGCAAGCAGATCGTGACGTTCGGCGGCCCGACGGCGAAACTTTGGGAAACGGACAAGTGGACGATGACGGCGCAGTTGCAGGGCAACCCGCTCGCAGCCGAGTCGGTGGCCCGTGCCGGGCAGGCGTTGGCGTTCGTGAAGGCGGAGGTCGGCCACCACAAATCCAACGTCGAAAGCAAAGAGAAGGAACTCAAAAAGGATCAGGACGCTGCGAAAAAGGCAACGGATGCCCTGGCCAAGCACGAGAAAACCTTGGCCGACAAAACGAAGGAAAAGGCCGTCGCCGAGGTCGCCCTGAAAAAACTGGCTGGCGAAATTGCTTCGCTGCCGAAAAACATCGAGGCCGCGAAGAAAGCCAGGGTCGATGCCGATTCTGCATTGAAGACGGCGCAGGTGCAGGCCGCCAAAGCAAAGGACATCCTGGCCAAGGCCACGCAGGCCAGGGAGCTGGCTGCCGAAGCCAAGGCCAAGCTGTCCGGCGAGTTGATGGCGCTCGGCTCAGCCGCCCAAAATGCCCGGCAGCTCGCGGTGGATGCCCGGGCCACGGCCAACGAGGCCAAGGGCGACAAGAATTTGGCGGCGCAGGCCGAGGTTGTCGCCGCCTTAGCCAAACGTAAGGCAGGCGAGTTCGAGTCCGCGCTCGATCGGCATGCGCCGGCCAAGCAGCAACTGGCCAAGGCGGAAGCCGGGCTGCAAGACGCGACCCGGTCGCTCGCCGATGCCGCGGCGAAAGTGAAGCCGGCACAGACCGGTCTCGACGGCAAAACCAAGGCCTTGGCCGCACTGGAGGAACGTAAAAAGAAAACGCCGGAGGAGAAGAAAAATCTCGATAAGAAAATCGCCGACACCGGTAATGCGATGAAAAATGCCAAGCTCGAGATCGACTTGGCCAAGTCGGAAGTCGGCTTCACCGGCAAGAACGTAAAAACTGCCGAGGCGAACTTGAAAAAAGCCAGGGCCGAGCAGGCCGAGGCCGGCAAATTGCCCGCCCTGCGCGAAGCCGTGCTGACCGAGAGCAAGGCGGTGGCGGCTGCCGGGATGCAGGATTGGATTGACGCCACGTACTCGGGCGACGGTTCGCTGGTTTACACGCTGTCCATCGACGGGCGAGTGCAGGCGTGGTCGACTGCCAATGGCGGTCGTTCGTACCTCGTTAACTCATCCGGACGACCGGCAGAATTCGTTCGGCTGTTGAGCGACGGTCGATTGGCTCTGGCCGGGGGTTCCCCGGAGATGGCGGTGGTTGCGGCTGAGCCGGGGTGGACGTTGGCGCGGTCGATCGGCGACGGCAGCGACTCGCCGTTCGAGGATCGCGTGATCGCGCTCGACTTCAGCCCCGACGGCCAATGGCTGGCCACCGGCGGCGGCTTTCCGTCGCGCGGCGGCGAGATTTACATTTGGAACGTGGAGGATGGTTCTGAGGAATTGCGAATTCCCGAGGCTCACAGCGACACGGTTTGCTCGCTGGCCTTTTCGCCGGACGGCAGCCAGTTGGCCACCGGGGGCGCTGACCGGTTCGCGCGCATCTTCGAAACCAGCCGGGGCAGGGAACTCCGCGCGCTGGAAGGGCACACCGGCCACGTGCTGGGCGTGAGTTGGCAGCGCAACGGCCGCGTGCTGGCAAGCGTCGGCGCCGACAAGGCGGTGAAAATCTGGAACCTGCTCAACGGCGAGCAAAAGAAATCGTTCGGCGGATTCAAAAAGGAAGTCACCTCGGTGCACTTCCTCGGCATCGGGACGCAGGCAGTTGTTTCGGCCGGCGATCATGTCGTGAAAGTCGTGAAGGAGGACGGTGGCGAAGTGCGCCGTCTGCCGGACACCGGCGCCTACATGCATACCAGCGACGTGACGGCGGATGGCAAACTGGCAGTCGGCGGCGGCTTCGACGGCATCCTCCGATTCTGGGACGTCAACACCGGCAAACTCCTCCACAAATTCACCCCGCCGAAGGAAGAGGCAACCAAAGTTGCCGCGAGAAAGTGAGCATCACTCGTAAATGCGTCACACCGTGAGGATTTCCTTTTCCTTGTCGGCGAGGTGGTCGTCGAGTTTCTTGATGAAGTCGTCGGTCAATTTTTGCACCTGTTTTTCCGCACCCTTGATTTCATCCTCGGAGACGCCGGCTTCCTTGGCTGATTTCTTCAGGCCATCCTTGGCATCGCGGCGGACGTGACGAACCGCCACCCGGCTGTCCTCGGTGATCTTCCTGGCCACCTTGACAAGTTCCTCGCGGCGTTCCTGGCTGAGTTCCGGCAGGACGAGGCGTATGACTTTACCGTCGATGGCGGGGTTGAGACCGAGGTTGGCGGCCTGGATGGCCTTGGCGATGGCTTCCACTGTGCTGGCATCCCACGGTTGGATCAGGATCATTCGCGTCTCGGGGGCGGTGATGCCGGCCATGTCGCGCATCCGCATGGTCGAGCCGTAGGCGTCCACCATGAGGTTTTCCACCAATGCCGGGTTGGCTTTGCCGGTGCGGACCCCCTCGAATTCATGCAGCATGGCCGTCTCGGACTTGGCCATCTTTTCCTCGGTTTCCTTGAGTACTTGGTCGATTGGCATGGCGAAAATCTAGCATGCGGCGAAGTGGTTTGGCCAGTTTTTCGTGCGCTTGGCCAAGCGCTTGGCCAGGTGGCGTTTAGAGATGCCAGCCGGCGCGGTAGACGTGCTGCATGAGCTCAGCGGCTTCCGGGTGGCCGGTGAGTTTCATTTTCCCGTGCTCCCACTCAAGGGCCGCGCCTGTGCGGTGGGCGATGTTGCCGAGCAACACGACCTCGGCCAGCGGCCCGGCGTAGTCGAAGTTGCAGGTCGTGGTGCCGCCGGTCTTGATGGCGTGAATCCATTCCTGGTGATGGCCAAGCGAGCGGGGGATGCTGGGCTTGGGCCGCTCGTAATGCTTGAAATCCTTTTCCGGCAGCAGCACGTGCTTGTCGTAGTCGGTGAGCAGCATGCCCTTGCTGCCGACGAACAGGCTGCCGTTGCCCCACTCGGGGAGCAGCCCCTCGGCGAAGTGCGGCGGGCGGTGTTTGCCATGATACCAGCGCAGCTTGGTGGCGGGTTGTTTGCCGTGGGCCTTGTAATGGAAATCAACCACCAACGAGTACGGTGTGGCCTCGGCGTCGGGCTTGGGTCCCTTGACGACCTCGATCCGGCTGGGGTGTCGCAGGCCAAGCGCCCAGTGGCTCAGGTCGATGTGGTGGCAGCCCATGTCGGCGAGCGTGCCCCCGGCGAAGTCCCACCATTGGCGCCACTTGAACGGATGATGCGTCGGATGATACGGAATGTGATAGCGGGTCGGCCCCAGCCAGAGGTTGTAATTCAGGTTGGCCGGGACTTTGTGTTTCGCGCTTCCGCGAGAGCCCCCGCCAAGATTTGCGCCGACCCAGACATGCACTTCCTTCACCGTGCCGATCGCCCCGGCGCGCAGCAACTCGACGACTCGCCGGTAGTTGTCGCCGGCGTGAATCTGCGTGCCCATTTGCGTGACGAGTTTTTTGCGCCGGGCCAACTCGGTGACGGCGCGGCACTCGGAGACCGTACGCGTCAGTGGTTTTTCGCAGTAAACATGGAGGCCGTTGTGCAGGCCGGCGCCGGTTGCGACGGCGTGGGTGTGATCCGGCGTGCTCACAACGAGGGCGTCGAGTTTTTCGCGTCCGATCATCCGGCGAAAATCGGAGTAGCGCTTGGCCCGCGGGAAACGCCCAGCCTCGAGGGCGAGGAAGTTGCTGTCCACGTCGCACAGCGAGACGATGTTCTCTCCGGTGACCCCGTTGAGGTTGGCCTTGGCCCGGTTGGCCACCCCGACGATACCGATGTCGATCTTCTCGTTGGCGGCATAGGTGCGAGCGCTCCCGGCGCCTAGGATGGTGAAGGCGGTTTGCTGAACGAAACGGCGGCGGGTGACTGTGTTGGTCATTTTGTTCCGGCGAAACTACCCGCTTGGCCAAGCGAGGCAAGCCCCGGTTTGACCCGGCCAAGCGGTGGCCTTACTGTTTCTGCCGTGATCGACATGACCGAGATCCAGCCAAGCGCTGCTGCCGGTTTCCGCGTGGAGCGCCGCACTCCGCCGGAGAGGCTTGACGTGCTTTCCCGCGAGATTCTCCAGCTCAAGGACGATCTCAACGCCGTGATCCTCG
>QOAX01000002.1 GCA_003972865.1 Verrucomicrobiota bacterium
TCTGTGAAGAGCTTGACCAGGTCCTCGTCGGACAGCGGCTTGGTGGCGTCCTCCTTCTTGACCAGTTCGCCGAGCATCTCCTTGACGCTGGTGTTGGCCAGGCTGGAGCCGTCCTTTGAGGGCAATCCCGATGTGAAGAAGTATTTCATCTCCAGCACGCCGTGGGGTGTTTCGACGTATTTCCCGGAGACCGCCCGGCTGACGGTGGTCTCATGCACGCCCACGACATCGGCCACCTGCGACATGGTCATGGGGCGCAGGTGCGACGCTCCGTTCTCCATGAACTCCCCCTGCCGCTTGAGGATTTCCTGGGCGATATTCAGGATGGTGGACTGCCGCTGGTGGATGCTCTTGAGCAGAAATTTACCGGAACGAATCTTGTCCCGGATATAGTCGCGCACATCGACCGAAGTGGTGGCCTGCGCCATGAGGTCCTTGTAGGCGTTGCTGATGCGCAGACGGGGAATGTACTCGTTGTTCGAGACGGCCTTCCACTCGCCGTCATCACCACGCGAAATGAATATCTCCGGCACAACAAACTGCTCGGTCTCGTGCATGTACTCGCGGCCGGGCCTGGGCTCAAGGTTGCCGATGCGCTCCAACGCATCCTGAACGGCATCGACCGTGTCCCCGACTTTCTTGGAAATCTCGCGGATGCGCCGCCGGCCCAGTTCGTCCATGCAGTCCCGAACGATCCGATATTCCAGTGAGTCAGCGCGCTCCGCCCGCTCAAGCTGGAGCATCAGGCTTTCGCGCAGGTCACGAGCGGCCACTCCCGGCGGATGAAAGGCCTGCACGATCTCAAGCACAGCCTGAATCTCGCTGCCCGAGCGGCCACTGGAAAACACCAGTTCATCCACGCTCGACTGCAGGAAGCCGCCGTCATCGATGTTGCCAATGATCAACTCGGCGACCTTGAACTGTTGTTCGCCCAAATCTGACAAGCGAGCCTGCTCCAGCAGAAAATCCTGCAGCGACTGGCTGGTGGTCACCGAGTCGAGCATGAACTGTCGTTTTTCATCCTCCTGCTTCGAGTTGCGCGACGGGATGTTGGTGCTGGAGAAGTGGTCGCGCCACTCCTGATCCAGTTCGATCAACTGGTTGATTTCCTTCTGGAAATCGTCCACCGGCTCCCCGGCGCTGCTCTCGTCGGTGGGATCGTACTGCGTGTCGCTCGGCGGCTCGGCCAGATCGACCTTGGCCTCGTCCCCCTCGACGGGCTCCCCCTTTTCGCGCGCCTCGGCATCCACGGCGGCCTGCTCCTCCAGCACCGGGTTGAGTTGCAACTCCTGGTCCACCATGGCCTTGAGTTCCAGCATGGGGGCCTGCAGGAGATTGAGGGACTGCTGAAGCTGCGGCGCCAACACTTGGTTGAGCGACATCTTCTGCGACATCTGGAATCCCTGCTGGGCCACGCGCCGACAGTATGAACTTGGCCGGGCACATTCAAGATGGATAAGGCATAATATTTGCTTCAAAAAAACCATGCCAACCGCCCCTTGCCGCCCGATTTGTGAACAACTTTTTTCCGCGCTCCATTGCCGTGCCATCCCCGCGCCCCTAGACTCGCCTGGTGCCCACGCGGTTCACAGTTTTGGGGAGCGGTTCCGGGGGAAATGCCTCCTATCTTGAAACAGAGCAGACGCGGCTGCTGATCGACGCCGGCCTCAGCGGCCGTCAGATCCGCCTGCGACTGGCCCAGTTGGGCCGCTCGCCCGAGACGCTCGACGGCATCCTGCTCACCCACGAGCATGCCGACCACACGCAGGGACTCAAGGCGCTCTGCGCCAGGCTCGAGATTCCGGTTTACTGCAACCGACTCACCGCCGACGAGATGCGTTTCAAGATGGAGACCCGGCTCGACATCCGCCAGTTCGTCACCGGCGAGCCGTTCGAGATTGGCGACGTTGTGGTCGAAAACTTCCCGGTGCCGCACGACGCGCAGGATCCGGTTGGCTTTCACGTGAAAACCGCAGACGGCGGCATCGGCGTCCTGACCGACCTTGGCCAAGCCACACGGCTTGTACTCGAGCGTGTGCGCGGAGCCACCGCCCTGTTCATCGAGGCTAACTACGACCTCAACCTACTGCAGGAAGACACGCGCCGACCGTGGGCCATCAAGCAGCGCATCATGAGCCGGCACGGCCACTTGGCCAACTCCGCCACCGCCGAGGCGGTTGAAACCCTGGCCAACGGCACGCTGCGCCACGTCACGCTCGGCCACCTGAGCCGCGACTGCAACACGCCGCAGATCGCGAGGGAAGCGATCGCGGTCAAGCTTGGCCAAGCTGGCATCGACACCATCCAGATCGACGTCTCCACCCAGGCCGAGCCAACCGAAACCCTTACGCTCTAGCCAAGCGCTTGGCCAGGCGGAGGCTCACCCCTTTTTCTTCGGCCAGCGGCGCAGGCCGTTTTGGAGCCACAGCCGCCACACCATCCAGACCGCCTCACGGACAATCTTGCCACTCATCTTGGAGGTGCCGATAAAGCGGTCGGTGAAAATGATCGGCACCTCGGCGACCTTGTGGCCGGTGCGCCAGAGGATGTGCGTCAACTCGACCTGGAAGCTGTAGCCGTTGGCCCGGACGCGGTCGAGGTCGATCGACTGCAGCGCGCGCCGCCGGAAACATTTGAAGCCGCCAGTCGGGTCAGTGAACGGCATGCCGGTGATGACCTTCACGTACTTGGCCGCAGCGAGGCTAAGCAGCATGCGGCTGATCGGCCAGTTGATCACCCGGATGCCCTCGCGGTAACGCGAGCCCAGCACGAGGTCGGCATCCTCCGCGTCCGACTTCCCGATAAAGCGCGGGATCTCGTCCGGGTCGTGGGAGAAGTCGCAGTCCATCTCAAAAACAAACTCGTAGTCGCGCTCGAGCGCCCACGCAAACCCGGCGCAGTAGGCGCGGCCAAGCCCGTCTTTTTCCTGACGGTGCAGCACGTGGATGCGGTCGTGGGCTTGGACCAGATCGTCCGCGATGTCGCCGGTGCCGTCCGGCGAATTGTCGTCCACCACCAGCACCTCCAAGGCCGGCTCCATCCCCAGCAAGCGCTCTGCCATCGGGCGGAGGTTTTCCGCCTCGTTGTAAGTCGGAAGGATGATGAGCGTGTTTGGCATGTTAGGTTGACTTGCCGTCAACCAAGCGGCGGATGCCCAGCGGATTGGCCTCCCGCAACTCGGCCGGCAGCAGAGCATCAGGAAAGCCCTGGTAGCAGACCGAGCGGGTGAAACGATGAATGGCGTTGGTCCCGACCGAGGTCGAGCGGCCGTCCGCCGTCGCCGGGAACGGCCCGCCGTGCACCATCGCGTGGCAGACCTCCACGCCGGTTGGGAAGCCGTTGATGACCACGCGGCCCACCCTGGTTTCGAGCACGTCGAGCAGTTCGCGGTTCGCCTCGAGATCGGCCTCGGTGCCGTGGACGGTCGCCGTCAACTGGCCCTCGAGCGACTTGGCCAAGGCCAGCATCTTGTCGGTGCCATCGTGCGTCACCACCAACGTCGACGGCCCGAACAACTCCGCGCCGAGCGACTTGTCGCTGAGGAACGCCTCGGCGCTCGTCCGGAAAAGCGCCGCCCCGGCCTGGCACTGGCCGTCTTGCACCTGGCCAAGTGCAACCGTCTCGACAACGTCACTGCCGCCAAGCGTGCCGGCACCGGAAGCGTAAGCGTCGCTGATGCCGGGGTTGAGCATCGTCGCGCCGGGAGTGCCACCGACCAGTTCGCTGAGCTTGGCCACAAACGGCTCGATGTCGGCGGTGCCATCCAGAATCGTCAGGCCGGGGTTGGTGCAAAACTGCCCCACCCCAAGAGTCATCGAGCCGTGCAGCCCGGTTGCGAGTTGCTCCGAGCGCTCGGCCATCGCCCCCGGCAAAATGAACACCGGGTTGATGCTGCTCATCTCGGCGTAAAACGGAATCGGCTCCGGCCGGTCGGCGGCGAGCTTCATCAGCGCCTGACCACCCGCGCGCGAACCGGTGAAGCCAGCCGCCTTGATCGCCGGATGCCGAACCAGCGCCGAGCCGGTTTCGCGGCCCGGCCCGTACACGAGCGAGAAAGTTCCCTCCGGCAAACCGCAGTCGCGCACCGCCGCCGACACCGCCTGGCCAACGAGCTCGGCCGTGCCGGGGTGCGAGTGGTGCGCCTTGACGACCACCGGGCAGCCGGCCGCGAACGCCGACGCCGTGTCGCCGCCCGCCACCGAAAACGCCAGCGGGAAATTGCTGGCGCAAAAAACCGCCACCGAGCCAAGCGGCCGCTCCATCGAGCGGACATCCGGCTTGGGCACCGGCGCGCGCTCGGGATCGGCGTGGTCGATGCGGGCGTCCACCCACGAGCCCTCCTCCGCCACCGAGGCAAACAACCGCAACTGACCGCAGGTGCGGCCGGTCTCCATGCGGATGCGCCCCTCCGGCAGACCGGTTTCCTGCGGCGCGTGCTTGGCCAAGTCGTCGCCGATTGCCTCGATGTTGTCGGCGATCTTGCGCAGGAATGCCGTCCGGGCCGCGCTGCTGGTTTTGCCGAAAACCTCGAACGCATCGGCCGCCAACCCGGCGGCGCTGTTCAGTTCAGTCTCGCTCACCGCTGAGTAGCCGGGCTGGAGCGACTCACCAGTCGCCGGGTTGATGCCGAAGATGGAGGGGTCTCCCCCGCCGCCCGCTCGAAACCCGATGATCGACCTGCCTGTCAAATCCGCCATGCGCAGCAGGCTACCCAATGCGCTTGGCCGAGAGAAGGGCGCTCTGCCAAAAACTTGGCCAAGCGCCAAGAATCTTTCCTGTTGCGTTGGTCATTGACTATGGATAGAATGACTACTCGCAATTAAGCACACACCAGAGACCGGGGCAATGCCCTGCCTCCCAAACAAACGAAAGCACGACGAATGAAAAAAAATGCAACGCATACCTCAAGTCAACCCCAACGGTCAACATGGTGGAAACATGCTGGACTCATGGCGGCAGTGGGCCTGGCCTGCTCGGCCGGTGCTCAAGAAATCCTGTTTCAGGAAACATTTGAAACTGATGGTTCCGACGATCGTTACACGATCGAGGGGGGGGGCGGTCTATGAGTTGGTCGATATCCGAAGCGACCTTTCGATCAATCAGGACATGGCGGGGCCGATCTATTGGGCCCGAAATACTGAGGTGTCCTTTGTTGGTGTCCCGGCGCCGGTACCGGCGAAGCGGGCCATCATGTCCTGGAGCAATACCATCACCGAGGACGA